>CABSEG010000004.1 GCA_902476645.1 uncultured Lachnospiraceae bacterium
GACAGAGAAGAGAGAAGGATGGGAATCAGATATCCGTATGCGGTTTTGAAGGTGTATGTGAAGGCATCGGTAGAGATACCGATGTTTTTTTATTTGAAAAGGCGGAAATACTCTGCCTTTTTTTATTGCAAAAAGTGAAAATTTCTAGTTTTTAAGTTATATAATTATTCTTTTTTTATAGGAAAAGGTGTTAAAATAGAAATAATCAAAATTTCCTAAATTTACAAATAATTGAGTTTTATGGAAAGGAGACACAGATGAAAAAGAATATGGTTTACAGAGTACTCTCGGCTTTTCTGGTTGGTATTCTGACGGTACAGATGTTTCCCGGGCAGGCCAGGGCAATGACAACTTCCTCCCAGATTGGGACAGAAGGCGATCCGGCGATCGCCTATTTTGTAGATGCGGGAGATCAGGACCCTTCTACAGTAAATGAGGGAGAAACCCTTGGCATCTATAACAGTGTAACAGATCAGATATTTGGAGAAGATCCGGTCACGGGCAAGAGCTGGGGGGTCAATGAGGACACAGAAGCGGATGCGCTCAGCGGATATACGGATGGCATGGACAAAGGGCTGAGTTATCGATGTGGAAACACAGGGTATAACGTGGAGTATCGGTTTGAGCTTCCGGAAGGAATCTATGATATCGAGACGGGGATACCCTACTACCCATCTTGGGGGCCCAGGATTCTGGATGTGTCCGTCTCGGATGGACAGCAAGAGATTACTCTTGCAGAGGCTGTGAATCCGGCAGAAATCCCTGAGGGTGATGTGAGAGTCATTGAGGGAACTATAGAATCCAAGACTTCCCAGATTAAGGTGTCTTTCACGAAAAATCAGGGAGGGAACTGGGATCCGTTGGTATCTTACCTGTATATCTATGATAGAAATGGGGCAATGCAATCTCTAAATGAGTTGGCAGAGAAGGCTGAGAGCTATCAGGAAGCGGATTACACCCGGGAAAGTTATGAGAAGCTGAAGAAAGCGATGGCGGAAGCTGCTGAAATTCAGGTGGAAACACATACTTCCAAACAAATCTGCCAAGCCAGAGAAAATCTGCAAAAGGCCATAGACGGGTTGATTCGTCAGAATGATCCTCCCAGGGAGGATGCAGATTCCTCTATCGCTTATTTTGTGGACGCAGGAGCCTATGATCCGAAGATTCTTTCCGGAGAAGATTTGTTTGGCACTTATAATGGGGTGACAGATCAGGCTTATGGAGCAGATCCGGTGACCGGATACGCCTGGGGGTATGAGGGTCAGACTGAGCCTTTCCATGATACCAAACCGGGAATGACCAAAGAAGAAAGCTGCCGTTTTGGATCCACCGGATGGGACTTTGGCTATCGGTTTGCCTTGGCTCAGGGCACCTATGATGTGGAGATATATGTACCAAAGGAAGATGCCAGGAGGGTGTTTGACGTATATCTTAGGGATGGGGAGGGAGAAAGAAAGCTTACCGAATCACCGCTTGAGGCAGGAAGCGGTCCCCATATAATATACGGGCAGATACAGGCCAATGGCCTGGACTCCCAGGTAGCTGTTGATTTTAGAAAGCCAGACACTTCTTATTGGGATCCGGTAGTCTCTTATATTATGATTTATGATAATGCGGCTGCAGAAGAAAATTTTAAGACCTTGCTGATGGAAGTAAGTCAAATGAAGAAGGAGGACTATCGGGCAGAAGGCTGGAAGAATCTGGAGAATGCAGTAAAAGAGGCTGAGGACATTCAGGTCTCTGAGTTGGAATATCCAGGAAGGCAGCTTTGGGAACAGATGAAAAAAATCCGGGAGGCTGTGGATCAGTTGATCAGCAAGGAGGAACTGGCCCTTGACTTTTCAGCTGAGGGCAGAACCGGAGGGGCCGTACCAGAGAGAGTCTATTTACGGGAGGGGGAGACGTATGTGATACCATCCCAGACTCCTGTGCGTGAAGGATATAGATTCCAGGGCTGGAGTTGCGGGGAAGTTCTGTATCAGGCCGGTGAAACATGGACTATGCCGAATACAGATGTTGTGCTGGAAGCCAGGTGGGCCAAGATTCATACCGTAACCTTTGGACGCAGCGGTGGCAGCGGTACACTCCCAGAGAGCCTGGAAGGCATAGCAGGAGAGCAGATTACCGTTCCTGAGTCCCAGTTAAGAAAAACAGGATATACGTTTGCGGGATGGAACGATGGTACAGCTGACTATCAGCCGGGAGAATCTTATGTTATACCAGACAGAGATGTAGTCTTAACAGCGATTTGGAAACAGAACCCTACCTACACCATATCTTTCCAGGGGGGAGGAGGAACCGGGATTTTGCCTGCTGATATGATCAACGAGGCGAACGAAATGGTGATTATCCCCGAATGTACACTGGTGCGGGAGGGATATCGTTTTACGGGCTGGAGTCTTGAGGGAATCATTTATCAGCCAGGCGACTTTTTCCGGATGCCCAACCAGGATATGCTGCTTACCGCCACATGGGAACTGGTGCCGGTGGAACGACCCCAGGAACAGCCGGATCCGAAGCCTGAGGAGCAGCCAGGTCACAAGCCGGAAGAAGAGGCCCCTGCAGTTACAGAACCGTTTTGCTATGTCAACTTTGTATCTCAGGGCAAACATTTACAGACGCAGAGTGTCAGAAAGGGAGAGCGCACGAAGCGTCCCAAGGTGCCAAAGAGGAAAGGCTATGCTTTCCAGGGCTGGTATCTGGGCAGACAAAAGTATACGTTTACAGAGAAGGTTTCAGGAAATCTGACCCTGACAGCAAAATGGAAAAAGATCAAGGTGGGAAAGAGCAAGCTTCTTAGCGTCAAAAGCAAAAAGAAGGGGTGCGCTTTGATAAAGGTGAAAAAAGTGACCGGCGCAGACGGATATCAGATTTCTTATACCATGAATCAGAGATGGAAGAAGGGAAAGAAGCAAAAGCTTGTGCAAAAGAGAAGTCTCACGATACAAAAGCTGAAAAGAGGAAAAACCTATTACGTTAAGGTGCGGGCTTACCGGATCGATTCCAGCGGACGAAAGGTATTTGGAGCCTACAGTGGCGTGAAAAAGGTGCAGATCAAAGGTTAGGAAAGGAAAGGGTGGACAGATGAGGAGCAGAGCAAAGAAACTTTTAGCAGTACTGCTGAGCATCTCCATGGCAGCCGGGGTGTTTCCGGTATCGGCGGCAGCGCAGGAAAGGGAAAGCCGCTCAGAGAGCAGAATATGGGATGTGATGGAGCAGGATGGAACAAAATATTACGCAGAGTCTTGGACAGATCTGGGAGGAAGGGGCTGGACAGATGGAATGATCACTGGGAACGGGGAAAACGGTGTGATAACCACCGGTTCCCCCTACGAGGATCGGATGATCTTTCAGTACATGTATTTTAACTTTCCCTCTTCCATGCCAAGGGTGAGTCCGGACGAGACGGCCTATCTGGACGAGGCCAGACAGGCTGTATTCAATCTGGATGACAGCTGGAACGTGCATGGAAGAAGCAGAACCTTTTATTATACTTTTCATCCGGGGCATCAATTAGCCTTGGAAATGGAAGAAGAGCCGGAGCTTTTGGACTATTTTCGCTGGACGGATTATGAGACGGCCGAGGTAGGGGTCGCCTACTCCAATGAAAAGGGGGACTGGCAAAGAAAGACGTTTACCTCCCGACAGGACAATGTGACCATCACGAAGATTGAACAGTCTTCTCTGGGAGAGAAGATCAACATGACCATCTCCATCGATGATATTTCCAGCATGAATCAGGCTACCACCAGCGGATTCTGCGAAGTGCAGAAGATGAAGTATAAGAAGCTGGTACCCGAGAGCGCAGATTACATCGCCCAGGTGGCCCATTATCCTTCCTATGAGGGAAGTGAACTGAAAGAAGGTGGCTATGCAGGCGTAACCCAAGTTATCACAGTAGGAGGCACGAAGGAACGTGTGGTGTTGGCAGATACGGGAGAGTCTTTCAATGTGGGGAAAGATCGAAACCCTGCCATCAAAATTGAGGGAGCTTCAGAAGTTTATCTGATTACCCAGTCCAACAGAACCCATGAAATGGGAACACTGGAGGAGTTTAATAATCAGACAGAATATCCGTTGTTGGAGGAGCTTTTGGACAATACCAGAGCAGTGGCTGAAAACCCCGATTATCAGACAGACGGAAGCTTTGACTATGACAAAGCCCTGGCACCACACGCCAAGCTTCATGGAGATCAATTCAATGCCGTGAAGTTTACCTTGGACGGGGATGAGCAGGATAAGCAGATTTCCAACGAAGCATTGATTGCCAAACAGAAAAACGATAAATCCAGACTGAATCATGCGCTGATCGAACGGGCTTATAATGCCGGGCGCTATGCAGAAATTTGCTGCTCGGGAATTTCCGCTCCCCGCTTATGCGGTATGTGGAATGGAGAATGGGCGCCTGGCTGGAGGGGAATCTATACGCTGGATGCCAATGTGAATCTCCAGGTATCTCCTATGAATACAGGAAATTTAAAGGATGCTCCTCTTGGCTATATCACTTTTTTCCTGCGCAATGCGCCGGACTTTGAAGAAAATGCCCAAAAGGCGTATGGTATGCACGATGCCATTCAGGTGTCTGTAAATTCAGATGGTGACAGAGGCATGATGGTAGAGTATGATATTTGGTATCCTTTCCAGTACTGGAATGCAGGTGCCAGCTGGACGCTCCTTCCCATTTATGAATATTGGCAGTGCTATGGAAACCAGAAGATCCCGATTTCAGATCTGGTGGATTACTCGAAACTACGCTCCGTCTTGAGTGTGGAGGATGAGGATTATACGGAAGAAGAAATGGATCGGGTTCTGTCAAAGGGATATTTGGATCTGGAAGAGGATATTTTGCTTCCGCTGTTGACGAAACAGGCGAATTTTTGGGAGCAGCTGGTAACACCTGAGTACTATATGGACATCTATGGAAAAGCCTGCTACGAAAAAGGAAAGACAGAGCTGGAGCCGGGAGAGACTTACATGCTGATTCCCACGTATTCTCCGGAAAACAATCCGGTGGGATATAACAGTACCATTACAGCCAATGCTACTATGGATATTGCGGCGGCAAGGGATGGCCTGAATATGGTCATTGAGATCGAAAAGGCCGTGGGAAGAGAGGGAAGCGAGGAAGCCATTGAAAAATGGGAGAATTTGCGATCGCTGCTGCCTTCATATAAATTTGATAATACGTCTACAGGTAGGGGAGCCCTGAGGGAGTGGGCTATGGATGAATACACAGAAAACAATGCGCACCGCCACGTAAGTCACCTCTATCCTGCATGGCCAGGCTATGAGACGCAGAACGATGAGGAACTGGAGAAGGCTGCCAAGCAGGCCGTGGAAAACCGTAATGAGTATAACACAGGGGATGCTACAGCCAGTCACGGTTGGATTCATAAAGCCTTAGTAATGGCCAGACTGAAGGATGGGGAAGGCATCATAGAAGCGCTGAAGCCATTAATGACAGGTGACATTTATTTCAAATCCATGATGACGGATCACGATTCTAACCGGCGCAACAATACTTACTGTACCGACACATCCATAGGAACAGTCGGCGTGATACAGGAAGCTATGGTGTATTCCAATACCGGAGAGATTGAAATCATTCCCGCCCTGCCTGAGGACTGGACGTCTGGTTCCATGAATGGACTGATGGCCAGATCCAGAGCCGAGGTGGAGCAGATGAGTTGGGATTTGAATAAAGGCGTAGCCAGTACCCAAATACGTTCCGACATCGATCAGACCATTCGTCTTAAGTCTGGAATGAAGTGGGATGAGGCCGTGGTTTCAGATCCTTCGAAAGCCGAAATCGAAAACAGCGAGTATGTGTTGCTGCATTTAAAGGCAGGGGATGTGATTACCGTGAAATTTTATGCAGACACCGTGACCAGAGGCATGCTGGCGGAGACCATCGCGCAGGCCACGGAAGCTCTCCGACAGCATCCCTCCACAGATATGCTCTATCATCAAAATGCCAATGACCGGTTAAGCCTGCAGATAGAAAAGGCAAAGGAAGTGTATTTTAACAGCCGGTCAACCGGAAAGGAGATTCGGGAAGAAATCTGGAGTTTGGAGGCAGCCCTGGAAGAATTTATAGCAGACTATGAGTATTTGTTAAGCGCCTCGGTAGCTTCCGGGATCTATCAAAAACGGCAGACTGTGGAGATCAATCGAAGCGACAACCCCAGATTTGAGGTTCGCTTTACCATGGATGGAAGCGAGGTCACCGCAGATTCCAGCCTTTACAGCGCGCCTATCATCCTGCCGGCGGGGAAAGTAATCCTGAAGGCTGCTCAGTTTATCAAGGGCACGGATACTCAGGTGGGAGGAACCTTGGAATCCTGGTATTTGATTTTACCGGGAACAAATCAGGCAAAGAAATGTCAGGCATCCATTGACCGGCCTACGTATGGCGGGCAGGGACCGGAATATGCGGTGGACGCAAATGCGGATACCAGGATGTCCGTCTATGGAAACTATGCCAATTACACATTGACCCTTAATCTGGGAGAAACGAAATCCTTCAATTATCTGTACCTGGATGAGTATGTGGAGGCACTGGACCAGGAGACCCGCAGAATCAAATCCTTTACACTGGAGTATCTGGATCCCCAGGATGGGAAGTGGAAGAAGGCAGGTTCTTTTGACGAAAATGCGGTTGGGGAGGAGCCGTTTGTGCAAAGACCGGATCCCCAGGCAGGGTCCTTCCATGCGTATTACGGTCTTCCTTTTGAGGAGATTACCGCCAGCCAGGTGCGTCTGGTGATTACCGCCACAAAAGAAATATCCATTTGGGATTTGGGATTGTTTAACAACAGACAAGAACAGGAGTTGGTGTCTGCAATGCAGGAAGCTCAAGGCTATATGGATTGGAAGGATGCATATGAGGAGGACTCCTGGGCGGTCATGATCAGGGCGTATGAATATGCCGCAGAGGTCTTAAAAGAACAGGAAAGCACGCAGGCGGCCATTGATCAGGCATGTCAGGCCCTGAAAGCGGGAATTGCCGCCCTTACCAAAAAGCAGCCAAAGCCTGAGACTCCCCAGGAGACCAAAACAAACTTTGCGGTAACGGCACCGGCGACCCAGGTGTATACAGGTACAAATCTGACACCTGCGCCAGTGGTAAAGGATGGAAGCAAAATTTTAACACAGGGTCCGGGATTATATCCTGTCCTATGAAAACAATCTCAATACGGGAACAGCTACGATTACCGTAACAGGAAAGGGAACCTATGAAGGGGTGACTCAAAAGACTTCCTTTAACATCGCCCCCAGATCCGTGGAGGATGTAAACGTCAAAACCATTGGCAAGAAAGCCTTTACCGGTAAGAAGATTAAGCCGAGCCCCTCTGTCAGCTATGGTGTACGCAAGCTGAAACGGGGAGCAGACTATACCGTCTCCTATAGTAAAAATAAAGCGGTTGGAACGGCGAAACTGACCATCCGGGGGACCGGAAATTATACCGGAACGAAGTCAGTCACCTTTCCCATCGTGCCAAAGGCACCTTCAGGTCTGAGGGTAAATAAAACGGGAGGCAAAACCGCCACTCTTCGATGGAAAAAAGTAAAAGGCGCAACCGGGTATGTTCTTTATCGGTCAAATAAAAAGAACGGACGTTATAAGAAGATCAAGATGCTGAAAAAAGGAAAATTAATAAGTTATCGGAACAAACTGCCCAAGTCGGGGAAAAAGTTTTATTTCTACGTACAGAGTGTACGGAAGATAAAAGGTAAAACTTATGTGAGCAAGAAATCCAGGATTGTCAGTATCCGCTATTAGAGAAGACAAAAATCGGTGTGACTGTTGTCGCACCGATTTTTGTTTAACGCAAAGCCACCGCGATATTCCTTTTGATAGAGAGAAAGAAAATAGTACCAACGGCAGCCACCAGCAGTTCAGTGGCCGGAAAGGCACACCAGACTCCGGCAAGCCCACCCAGCCAGGAAAGCAGAAAGGCTGCGGGGAGGATGATAAAAAAGCCCCTCAGGAGAGAAAGGATATGGGCGGGCAGCGGATGTTCCGTGGAGGTAAAGTATATAGAGATAATTATATTGAATCCGGCAAAGGGGCAGGCGAGAAAGTAAAGTCTCAGCCCTTCTGTGGCGATGCTTTGCAGCACGGAATTTTGTTCACTGTTAAAAATACTTGTAATCTGGGAGGCTCCCAGAAATACACCGGCGTAGATAGCAGCTGAGAAAAGCAACATGGCAGTCAGCGCATAGCGCAGAATAGCATGGATATTGCGGTAATTTTGCCTGCCGTAATTGCGGCTTATAATAGGCTGAATCCCCTGGGCAATGCCAGTGTAGATGGCCAGAATCACCAGGGAAAGGTTGGCGATCACACCATAGGCGGCTACCCCCACATTTCCAGCCAGTCGCAGAATGATAGAATTGAAGGCAATCATAACCACGCCGGAGGAGACTTCCGTCACCAGGGAAGGAATACCACTGGAGAGGATACCTGCGCACAGGCTGCCCTGAGGCCTGTGCTTAACCAGGTGAAATTGATGCTTTTTTCGAATAAAATGGAATGACAGGATGAGCATGCTGATGACAGGGGCCAGTCCGGTAGCCAGGACGGCACCGAAAATACCCATCTGACAGGGAAAAATAAACACCCAATCCAGTACCACGTTGGATAGGCTTCCTACGATCATGGCTGACATGGAAAGCTGAGGAGCCCCATCATTTCGCACAAAACATAACAGCACGTTGTTTAGCAGAAAAGCTGGAGAGAACAACAAAATCACCTGCAAATAAGTCTTGGACATCTGGTACACGGTTCCGTCTGCGCCAAAGAGGGAGATGATAGAGCCTGAGAAAAAGATACCCGTCAGGACAAAAAAGACGGCAAAGCATGCAGCCAGGCAGACGGCATTGGTAAAGGTACGGTTAGCTCTGTCATGTGCCTTCTGACTTTTCTGGATGGAATATTTGGTACCTCCTCCCATGCCAATCATAAGTCCGCTCCCATGGATGAAGCTGTAGATAGGAATAGCCAGGTTAAGAGCCGTCAAGCCGTTGGTGCCAAGTCCTTTTGATACAAAGAAGGTATCGGCTAGTATGTAGCAGGATAGCCCAACCATCCCCATTACATTGAGGGATGTGTATTTTGCAAAATCCCGAAAACAAGTTGACTTTTCCATAAAAACCTCCTGAAAATAGTTTTCCGCAAAATAAGCAAAGAAAAGCATTGATGTTCGTATCTTCTATGGCCTAACGATACGAAATCAATGCCTGAACACTTACCCGGCGGCAAGTAAAGGTAATTTAATTGCTGTTTACTCTAACACAGGAATGCCTGTTTGTCAAGAAATTGTAAAAAAAATCCACCAAACAGGTAAAATGCGTCCATGTAGTTTTTGGCTTCCTTGCATTAGAATAGAAAAAAGCCATGGGGTTAAGAAGGGGGTGACGGTGGAAACCTTTGGCACATGAGATCTAATCAGGCAAAAAGTATAAAAAAATGGTGTATTATAGCTAAAAAATAGACTATTTTTTAAAATAATTAGTTAGTATACTGGTGTCTGACGGGAAAATGAATAAAAAATATGAAAAGGAGGCATTACATATGAAAAAAAGGAAGAGACAGCTTTTGTCCGGCTTTTTGGCAGCTGCCATGTGTTCCGGTATGGTGTTGCCGGCAATGGCTGCGCCCCAGGCAAAGGAGCAGGATCTATCAGCTGTTGGTGTCTTAACAAATGGTGACCAGGCAGGTTCCGGACAGCAGGAGTCCTCTGGACGGGAAATTGAGAATTTCAATAAAGACTGGCGTTTTCATTTGGGGGAAGCAAAAGGAGCGGAGGCAAAGGAATTTGATGACAGCCAGTGGCGTTCTTTGAATTTACCCCATGATTATAGCATTGAAAATGACTTTGATGTCAATTCCGAAGCAAAATCCGGAGGAGGATTTTTGGATGGTGGAATCGGATGGTACCGGAAGACTTGGGTAATTCCAAAATCCATGGAGGGAAAGCGCATACGCATCGAATTTGACGGGGTGTACATGGACAGCAATGTTTATGTAAATGGTACGCTGGTTGGAAACTATCCCTATGGCTACAGTCCCTTCAGTTATGACATCACGGATTATGTGGTAGCGGATGGAATGACGGAGAACGTCATTGCAGTAAAAACAAATAATCAGCAGCCGAGCAGCCGCTGGTACTCCGGAAGCGGCATTTACCGGGATGTGAAACTGGTGGCCACAGATCCTGTTCATGTGGATCGTTTCGGAACCAAGATTACAACTCCGAATTTGGAGGAGGAATATACCAGTGGACAGCCGGTAACTGTTGAGGTAGAAACCAAGGTCAGTAACGAAACGCAGGACGGTGCAGACATTACCTTAAGGCATACCGCTTATTTTGATGGAAGCCTTGAAACGCCCGGCAGCATCGATCCTGTGGCGACCGTCACTACAGATGTGGCTTCTGTGGATGCGGGAGAAACGCAAACCATTACCACAGATCTTTCCATCCAGGATCCCCATCTGTGGGAAGTAGGCGAGGGAGGCATGTACAAGCTCTATACAGAGGTACTCTCAGACGGTGTGGTCATTGACTCGTATGAGTCAGATTTTGGCCTGCGCTGGATGGAATTTAATCCCCAGAAGGGCTTCTTTATGAATGGTGAATACACGAAGATCCGCGGAGTATGTCAGCACCATGATCAGGGCGCTCTGGGAGCCGTGAATAATCAGGCGGCTTTAGACAGACAGATCCGTATTCTCAGGGAAATGGGTGTCAATGCCATTCGTTCTTCCCATAATCCAGCTTCCAGGGCGCTGCTGGATGCATGTAATGAGCAGGGAATCATGGTGATGAACGAGGCATTTGACTGTTGGTTTAGTTCTAAAAACCTATACGACTTCCACCGATTCTTTGATACCCCCTGCACTCATCCAGA
This sequence comes from uncultured Lachnospiraceae bacterium, assembly GCA_902476645.1. Taxonomy (GTDB): domain Bacteria; phylum Bacillota; class Clostridia; order Lachnospirales; family Lachnospiraceae; genus CABSEG01. The sequence continues at coordinate 10,915 of CABSEG010000004.1, forward strand.
CGCAGAGGAAGGTCAGACCTGGCAGGAATATGACATTAAAAATATGGTCAACAGCGCCAAGAACGATCCCTGCGTGATCATGTGGTCTATTGGAAATGAGATCGGAGAATCCTGGAGTGATCAGGGACTGCAGGTAGGGTCGCAGCTGAGAGAATGGGTAAAAGAAATCGACGGAACCAGGGCAGTGACCCAGGCTGACCCGATTTTCTACTCCCTGAATCAGCCCGCCTATGACCCTGCGAACAACCAGCCCCATTGGCAGTTGATCAATGGCCATGATGCCATGGGATTTAACTATGGACAGTACACAGACTATGATTATGTTCATGAGAAGAATCCAGACTGGTTTATCTATAGCTCGGAAACTTCATCTGCCGTTGCCACGAGAGGGGCTTATTTCCATCCGGAAGTAGATGACGACCCGGATGCAGGCCTGCACAGAGATACTTACCAGTGCTCCGAATTTGATAACGACCGGGTAAACTGGGGAACGACTCTGCACTATGCGCTGAGAGAGGATGCCAAACGTAAGTATATGGGAGGCGTGTTCTTCTGGACGGGATTTGACTATATCGGTGAGCCGGCGCCCTTCGCGGGAGGAACATCCAAGAGCTCTTATTTTGGAGCCATTGATACCTGCGGATTTCCCAAGGACAGCTTCTATCTGATTCAAAGTCAGTGGCTGGATGTGGAGACAGATCCTATGGTACATATTCTTCCGCACTGGAACTGGGAGGATGACCGCAGCATTGATATTGATGGAAAGACCCCCATCCGCATCTACAGTAATGCACGCAGTGTGGAGGTATTCTTAAACGGGGAAAGTCTCGGAAGAAAAGAATTTAAGTATTATCCGGAAACCGAAACCAGTCTGGCCCGTCAAGATGACGGAAGCGAACAGGAAAACCTGTATCTTCAGTGGCTGGTCCCCTTTGAAGCTGGAACCGTTGAGGCAGTAGCCTATGACGCAGAGGGCAACGAGGTGGCCAGAGATGTGAAAACAACCGCAGGCGATCCTGCAGCATTACAGCTGAAGCCGGAGCGGGATGTGATCACCGCAGACGGAGAAGATCTGTGTTACATTGAAGTGGACGTGGTGGATGAAAATGGCGTGATGAATCCCCGGGCCAACAACGCCATTCAGTTTTCCATTACCGGTAACGGCCGGATTGTGGGAACAGATAATGGAGATCAGACGGACTTCACGAATATGAAGAGCACCAAGAGATCTGCCTTCAATGGAAAAGCCCTTGTGATTGTACAGTCCACAGATAAGGCAGGGTCCTTTACCCTGACGGCCTCCTCAGCCGGTCTGCCCATTAGCAGCACCACGGTTTATACGGTGGATGACAGCTATGAGGAGGATGCGCTTTTAGGATACCGGGATGTATCCGTAAAGACCAATGCGGGTGTGATGCCTGAACTTCCGGATACAGTAGAGGCTGTTTACCTGGATGGAACTACCGAGCAGGTTGCCGTAACATGGGAGGATATAGATGACAGCATGCTCGTTAAGGCAGGAATTTTTACGGTAGAAGGTACGATTGACAGAGATCAGGCAAAGGTAAAAGCATCTGTGGAGGTAGTAGCTCCTGTGGGAGTACGGCCAGTCAGTGCCGTTGTGGCAGAAGGAGTGATGCCAACATTACCCAAGCAGGTACAGCTGGTATACAGTGACAGTTCTGAAAAGACCCTTGGGGTAACCTGGGAGGCTATTGACGAGAAGGATTTGATTGAGGGAGCAGAGTTCACAGTCTATGGAACTTTAGAAGGAATGGAGGATCAGAAGGCCGTAGCTTATGTACGTGTGGACTCTTACGGAGACTTAAAGAACGTGGCTCTGGCTGTGGCCGGATCGGAATACCCGAAATTTGAAGCATCCTACACCAGTATTTATGATCCCCTTTCCCATGTGAATGATGGCATTATCTCGTTTGACACCAGTCCGAAAAACGGATGGGGCAACTGGAAATATGCGCCGATTCCGGAGGTAACTACGTTGGATTTGGAGCTGGAAGAGGCCATGGAGCTGGATAACATCTCCATTTACTTCCGCGAGGATGACGGAATTTATATTCCGGAAGATACCTTAATTCAGTACTGGAACGCAGAGTCAGAGGAATGGGTGAATGTCTCCAATCAGAGCCAGAGAACCGGCTTTGTATCTGGGGAGGAGCAGAGTATTACCTTTGATCCCGTTATGACAAATAAACTAAGAGCTCAGTTTACCAGAGGAGAACAGGATACCAGTAAGAAGAAGGACTGTCTGGTTTTGACTGAGGTAGAAGTCTACGCATATCCGCCGGAAAAGGGCAGCAGCACTGCAAAACTGGATACTCTGACCCTTGGAGGAGAGCCGTTGGAAGGCTTTGATCCGGATCAGAAAGATTATACCGTAACCCTTCCCTATGGAGGAGCAGTGCCTCAGATCCAGGCAGCCGCAGCAGATCATGGTACGGTATTGGTATTGCCGGCTCTGAGCAACAAATCCGCAGCCATGATTCAGGTGACCTCAGAGGATGGAAAGACAACCGAAACCTATACGATTCAGTTTATGGAAACTCCGGCAGCCGTGGTATCTGCCAGCCTGAGACTGGAAAAAGAAGAAGTGACGGAGGATGATGTGATCCCCGTTCATGTGGATGCACTGCTGGAAAGTGGCGAGCTGGCCGATGAAGACAACCTGGAAATTCGTTATCAGGTGCTGGACGCAGGAATACCTGCCAAGGCAGAGGTGAGAAACGGTTCTCTCTATGCCTACTGGCCAGGAGACGTACAGCTTCAGGCAGAGATTATTCAGGAGGGAAGAGAGCCGGTTGTCAGCGAGCCTCTTCCAATTACAATTCTTCCCACCCAGGAGGAGAAAGAGCTTTTAGGCTATGCACAGGTAACGGTAGATACCAAATTAAACCAGGCACCGGTACTTCCTCAGACCATAAGGGCGACCTTCAGCTCTGGCCTGCCTAAGGACGTGGTGGTGACCTGGGATGAGATCGCACCTGAGAAATACGCTAAATATGGAACCTTTACCATCAGTGGAACCGTAGAAGGCTATGAATTAAGACCGACAGCCACTATTCGTGTCAGAGATACCCTGGGAGCTCAGAATGTATCCCTGGCAACGCCGGTGGGAATGGAGCCTTCCCTGCCAGGCACCGTATCCGTATATTACACAGATGGAACCAGCACGTTAAGCGCAGTGACCTGGGAAGACTATGACAAGGAGCTGCTGAAGACGGAGCAGACCTTTAAAGTACATGGAACCACAGAACTTGGCGGATATGAGGTAACCGCATCTGTTCGCGTAACCACAGATACGGTACAGAGTGAAAACCATGCAAAACTTAGGAATGGATGCCAGTATTCCATGGCAATTAGTTCCTACAGTGAAGGCGGTTCCGCGCTGGCGCTGAACAACGGACTTCTGGATAAGTGGACAGACTGGAGCAATCCAAATCCCAATGGAGAGGTATGGTTTGGCGTGATCTTTGGAGCCGACTATCCGGAGACACGTTATGTGGATACGATCGTACTGGATTTGCTGGAGGACAGCACCTGGGACAGAACGAAGATAACGGATTGTACCGTTGAATATTACAACAAACCGATTACACTGGAAGATGTGCCCAAGGGTGTGGGTAACTTTGACAGCGACAATCTGGCGGATCATCCCTTTAACGATCCGGCCAACTGGACAGAGGTTACCAACCTGAAGCAGCCGGAAACCTATGGGTACGGAGAAAATACCTTGACTTTTGATATGGTGGAGGTTCCGGCCATCCGCGTAAAGGTGAACCATGGAACGCCTGGAGATACCTATTATATGGCGCTCAGAGAGTTTTATGCTTACGGCAAACAGGCGGTAAATCAAAGCGACTTTACTGTTTCCGGATTGCTCGTAGATGGAGAGCCTTTGCAAGGCTTTGACCCAGACACACACAGCTACCAGGTAATCATAAACGGCGATCAGATGCCAACTTTGGATATAAAGGCAGATCAGAACGCTGCCGTAACCTACTTGCCGGCAACGGATTTGGAGGATGAGGCCCAGCTTCTTGTTACTTCAGAAGACGGATTGAAGACGGTTACTTATCAGATCAGCTTCCTGAAAGCCGAGGAAGTCTACGGACAGGAACTGGAAAAAATGATTCAATTTGTGGAGAGTCTCTCAAAAGAAGAGTACACGCCGGAGAGCTGGACAGCTCTTACAGAAGCCTTAGAGGCAGCGAAAGTGGTGGCGGAAAATCCAGATGCCACAAGAGCACAGATCGACGAGGCCATGGCGAATTTGGTGAAAGCCTTCGGAGGCCTGGAGTACGGTGTACAGAAGCAACACCTTCAGGCCGCAGTAGACGCAGCTTGCGCAATCCTGGAGGAGGAAAAGAACTACGATCCGGAAAGCATTGCGGCTTTGAAAGAGATTGTAGGGCAGGCCCAGGAAATGCTCACAGATCCGTCTGCAACCCAGGATGCGGTTAACAAGATGACCAGCGATGTGATTGACGCCATTGTACAGGTAGCTTTTGATGAGGATCTGTTATCCTTAGAGAGCCTGATCCAGGCAGTGGAGAGCCTGAATGCTGATAAGTATACGTCGGAGAGCTGGGCAGCTCTGCAGGCAGCTACAGAGGAAGCAAAGTCCGTGCTGGCAGATTCCGACAGAGAGGACGGAACTCTTTCCAACGCTTATACCCAGCTTGCAGAAGCGATCAGAGAACTGGCCATGAGAGGAAACAAGGCAGCCTTGGCTGCTGTGATGGAGAAAGCCAACGAGATCTTGGAGCAGGCTTCCAATTATACGGAATCCAGCATCAGCGGACTGAATGAGGCTTTGAAAGCTGCGGAAGAAGTCTATAACAATGAGGATGCCACGCAGGCAGAAGTCAATGAATCCGTAAAGGTTCTGACAGAAGTGCTGGTACAGGCCCGCCTGAAAGGCGATGTGGACCAGGACGGCAGTGTAAGCACTAAGGATTCCACCGCTCTTCTCAGATATAATGCAGAGATGGAAGCTTTGGATGAGGATGCCCTGGAAGGCGCCGACGTAAACGGCGATGGCGTGGCGAATACAAAAGATGCCGTTTTGATTTTACAGTATACAGCGGAAAAAATCGAAGCATTCTAAATCCTTTTCACAGAAAATCAGGGGAGTTACATTCCCCTGATTTTTCTTTCCCCTTGAAAAAAACTCTTTTCTAATATATAAAAAAATGATATGATATAATTTGAAGCAAAATGACTTCAGGTTTGGTATCGCACCAATGGAGGCATCGAATGAAGAAAAAGAAAATTCAATACAGTGGGAAATTGAAATCATATATGCGATGGCCCGTCATTATGGTCTTGTTGTTGTTGTTTATGACCGTCATGGTGTTTCTGGTGGATAAAAAGGCAGGGTTTGTGATTGCGGCTTTTGCGGTGGTATACGTGATTCTGGTTTTGGCGATCTGGTTTCACTATAAGCCCAATATCCTGAATGAAATGATTTCCTTTGCCACTCAGTATGGGCAAATCCAGAAGACCATACTGAAAGAGTTTGAGATTCCCTATGCGCTTTTGGATGATGAGGGGAGAGTCATCTGGATGAACAACCGGTTTTGCGAAGTGGTGGGGAAGGATGGCAGGTATAATAAAAACATACAAAACCTGATTCCTCAGGTATCTGTGGGGGTACTTCTGGAAGGGGAGACGGAAAGCTCTGTGCAGATACAGTTTCACGAAAAGGACTATTCCGTAAAACTTCAGAAAGTATCCATTGAGAGCCTGGAAGAGTCGGTATCCATTATGGATATTCCGGAAAATAAAAATTATATCATAGCGGTATATCTTTTTGACAACACAGAGTTAAATCACTATATCCGTGAAATTCGCTCCCAGAGACTGGTGGCGGGTTTGATCTATCTGGACAACTACGATGAGGCGCTAGAGAGTGTGGAGGAGGTCCGTAGATCTCTGCTGGTGGCGCTGATTGACCGTAAGATCAATAAGTACATTTCTGCTCTGGACGGCATCATCAAGAAGCTGGAAAAGGATAAATACTTTGTAATTCTGAAATATCAGCATTTAAAAGAGCTTGAGGCAAACCGTTTTTCTTTGCTGGAAGAGGTTAAGACGGTAAACATTGGAAATGACATGAATGTGACCTTGAGTATTGGCATCGGTGCCGGTGGAAACAGCTATCTGCAAAATTATGAGTTTGCCAGAGCGGCCATCGACATGGCTCTTGGCAGGGGCGGAGACCAGGCTGTGGTGAAGGAGCAGGAGAAGCTTTCCTACTACGGAGGCAAGTCTCAGCAAATGGAGAAGAACACCAGGGTAAAGGCCAGAACCAAGGCTCACGCTCTGCGGGAATTTATTGAGAGCAGGGAAAATGTGGTGGTGATGGGACATAAGATCACGGATATTGATTCCTTTGGAGCTTCCATAGGGGTCTACCGGGCGGCCAGGATGCTGGGAAAGAAAGCGCATATTGTGTTGGGCGATATCAATAGTTCCATCCGGCCTTGGGTGAATTTGTTTCTGGACAACAAGGAATATGAGGAAGATATGTTCATTGATCATGCCAGGGCAAAGGAGCTGGTGGATCAGAATACGGTTTTGGTGGTGGTGGATACCAATCGCCCCAGCATGGTGGAATGCGAGCCTTTGCTGCACCGGACTAAGACGATTGTGATTTTGGATCACCACAGACAGAGCAGTGAGGTCATTCAAAATGCAGTGCTTTCTTATATAGAACCTTATGCATCTTCCGCCTGCGAGATGATTGCAGAGATTTTGCAGTATTTTGCAGATGGGCTGAAGCTGAAAGGGAAGGAGGCAGACTGTATCTATGCGGGCATTATTATTGATACTAATAATTTCATGACTAAGACCGGGGTGCGTACCTTTGAGGCGGCTGCATATCTGCGGCGTTGTGGAGCGGATGTGACCCGGGTGCGTAAGATGTTCCGCAACGACATGTCGTCTTATAAAGCCAGAGCGGAGGCTGTGCGCCATGCGGAGGTATTTCTGGATTGTTATGCGATCAGCGCCTGTCCCAGCAAAGATCTGGAAAGCCCTACTGTGGTGGGGGCTCAGGCAGCCAATGAGCTATTGAATATTGTAGGAGTAAAGGCTTCCTTTGTGCTTACAGAGTTTAAAGGCCGCATCTACGTCAGCGCCAGAGCAATTGATGAGGTGAATGTACAGTTGATTATGGAACGTCTGGGAGGGGGCGGCCATCTGAATATTGCCGGGGCTCAATTGGACGGCGTGACGATCGAGGGGGCAAAGCAACAATTGAAAGATACCATCGTACAGATGACAGAAGAAGGAGCGATTTAAATGAAAGTGATATTGATCGAGGATGTGAGGACTCTCGGAAAGAAAGGGGATACTATCAACGTCAGCGACGGTTATGCGAGAAACGTACTTTTGGCGAAAAAGCAGGCAGTAGAAGCCACGCCAAAGAATATCAACGACCTGAAACTGCAAAAGGCCCACGAGCAGAAGGTGGCCAAGGAGCAGCTGGATGCCGCCAAGGCCTTTGCCAAGGAGCTGGCCGATAAACAGGTGATTGTAAGCATAAAAGTAGGGGAAAACGGAAAAGTATTTGGTTCTGTTTCCAGTAAGGAAATTGCCGAGGCAGCCAAAGAGCAACTGGGATATGAGCTGGACAAGAAAAAGATACTGTTGCCAAATCCCATCAAGGCGCTGGGAACTACCCCGGTGGGGATTAAGCTGCACCCAAGGGTAACGGCGGAGTTGAAGGTTGTGGTAAAAGAGGCTTGAGTTGTCCTGGGACAGTGCTTTTATAAAAAGAGCACTGTCCCATTTCAGTGATGGAGGAAGAGCATGGAAGAGGCGCTTATCAAACGGGTGCTGCCAAATAGCGTAGAGGCGGAACAATCTGTGATTGGTTCTATGATTATGGACCGGGAAGCGATTATGGCAGCTTCGGAGATCATCGGGAAAGAGGATTTTTACCAGCATCAGTACGGTGTGCTGTTTGAGGCCATGGTAGAGTTGTATAATGAGGGAAAGCCGGTGGATTTGATCACACTGCAAAACCGGCTGAAGAAAAAAGATGTGCCGCCGGAGATCAGCAGCCTGGAATTTGTCCGGGATCTGCTTAATATGGTGCCTACCTCAGCCAATGTCAGATATTATGCGGGCATTGTGCGGGAAAAGGCGACTTTACGCAAGCTGATCAAGACAACGGAGGAGATTGCCAACACCTGCTATTTAGGCCAGGAGAGCCTGGAGGAGGTGTTGGAGGAGACGGAAAAGAAAATCTTTGATCTGGTGCAGAAGCGGGATGCTGGGGATTATGTGCCCATCAAAGACGTGGTGCTAAGCGCGCTGGATAAGATTGAACTGGCCTCCAGAAATAAAGGTAATGTGACCGGTATTCCCACAGGATTTACGGATCTGGACTATAAGACTTCGGGTATGCAGCCTTCAGATCTGGTTTTGATCGCAGCCAGGCCCTCCATGGGAAAGACAGCCTTTGTGTTAAACATTGCCCAGCACATGGCATTTAAAAATCATGTCACGGTAGCCATTTTCAGTCTGGAAATGTCCAAGGAGCAGCTGGTAAACCGTCTGCTGTCTCTGGAATCCAGAGTGGATTCCCAGGCCATCCGGACGGGAAACCTGACGGACGAGGATTGGGCCAAGCTGATTGAGGGAGCAGGGATTGTAGGAAAGTCCAATCTGATTATTGACGATACCCCTGGTATTTCTGTGGCAGAGCTTCGGTCCAAATGCCGCAAATACAAGATGGAGCACAATTTGGGCGTGGTGATTATAGACTATTTGCAGTTGATGACCGGCAGCAAAAAGTCGGACTCCAGACAGCAAGAGATTTCGGATATTTCCAGGTCCTTAAAAGAGATTGCCCGTGAGCTGAATGTACCTGTGCTGGCCCTGTCCCAGTTAAGCCGTGCGGTGGAACAAAGGCCGGAACATCGCCCCATGCTTTCTGATCTGAGAGAGTCGGGAGCCATTGAGCAGGATGCGGACGTGGTAATGTTTATTTACCGGGATGATTATTATAACAAGGATACGGACCGCAAAAATGTGGCGGAAATTATCATTGCCAAACAGCGTAACGGTCCCATTGGTACCGTGGAGCTGGTATGGCTGCCAAATTACACTAAGTTTGCGAATATGAAAAAATAAGGGGAGGGGCCGAATGGCCTCTTTTCTGCGTTTTTTAGGGAAACTTGCGATATCTTTTCATGTTCATTCAAAACCCTGCATGCTATAATAAATCTGAATTTAAGAAACGTGGAGGGGAGCATATGGAAGAAACCAGGTATATGATATCAGATGCCGCAAAGAAGGTGGATGTGGAGACGCATGTACTTCGCTACTGGGAAGAGGAGCTGGAGTTGCCTATTTCCAGGACGGAGCTGGGGCATCGTTACTATACCGAGGAAGATATTCATGTATTTCAGAGTATTAAGGAACTAAAGGAGAGAGGATTTCAGCTAAAGGCTATAAAGGTACTGCTGCCACAGATAAGAAAAAGGGAATCCAGAAATACGGATCATATCATCTCACTGGAGGAAAAAATGATGGAGTATTCCTCTGCCAGAGAGGTGACAACCCAGGAGGAGCCTCAGGTAGATATGATCGCCGTGGAGAAAGACAAGCTATGTCAATTTGAGGCTATTGTGGGAAATTTATTTCGCCAGATTTTACGGGAAAACAATGCACAACTGGAGGACCAGATTACCGGGGGGGTAGTCAAGGAGATGGATCTTTTGATGCGAGTCAGAGAGGAGCGGGAGGAAGAGCGGTACCGGCGTCTGGATGAGATGATACGCGCTCATCAGAAGAAGCGTTCCCATGTGGCGGCCACCACGGAGTCCGGAGAAAAAAAGCGAAAGTGGTTTGGAAGGCGTTAAAAAGGGACAGGCACAAATTCGTGCCTGTCCCTTGCTTTCTTTATGAGAATCTTCCGGATTACAGAAGCTTACTCTGCTGAGATAGCTTCGTTGGGGCATTCAGCCTCGCAGGTACCGCAGTCTAAGCATGCGTCTGCGTCGATGACATATTTTCCATCGCCTTCGCTGATAGCGTCAGCAGGACAAACTGCTGCACAAGCTCCACAAGATACACAATCATCAGAAATTACATATGCCATAATTCTTTCCTCCTTAAATGATATAAAACTTTCAGGCCTATAGTGCTGCCTTTGTCTTATTTTAATATATCTGTGTCCATTATACAAGTAAAATCTTTCGGAAATAGAAGGGATCAGGTGGAAATATGCCTGCGTTCCCGGATCCCCTCTAAAATATGGGCTTTTGCCTCCAGGGCCTGCTCCTTGCTGCACTCTGGCGTATCTTTTAAGGGATATTCCAGGCCCAGCTGCTTATATTTTGCCTTGCCCATGGTATGATAGGGCAGTACGTCCAAAGCTTTCAGATTCTTAAGTCCTCCGATAAAACGCCCCAGCTGTCGCAAATCCTCCGCTTTATCTGTGATGCCGGGCACAATCACATGGCGGATCCACATGGGAATTCCCCTTTGATCCAGATAACCGGCAAATGCCAGGATATGCTCGTTGGGATGCCCAGTCAAAACCTGATGGGCGTCGCTGCGGATATGCTTAATATCCAGCATGACCAGATCCGTTACTTGCACAAGCGCATCCAGCTTTGCAAGATACTCCGGATGATCCGGCCGGAAGGTAATACCGGAGGTATCCAGACAGGTGTGAATGTTTTGCTCCTTCGCCCTGGTAAAAAGCTCTGTCACAAATTCTAATTGTAGGAGAGGTTCTCCACCTGTTACCGTCAGGCCTCCCCGGCGATAAAAGGGGCGGTTTTTTTCAAACTCCTCTAAAATCTCGTCTACGGATGTCAATGTCCCTTTCCCGGGTTCCCAGGTATCCGGATTGTGACAGTACTGACACCGCATGGGACAGCCCTGAAGAAATACCACATAGCGGGTTCCCGGACCGTCCACGGTGCCGAAGCTTTCCTGGGAATGGACATATCCCCGGATCATTACATACTCTTATGGAAGGTTCTGGAGATGACTTCATCCTGCTGAGCCTTGGTCAGTTTGTTGAAGTTTACCGCATATCCGGAAACACGGATCGTAAGCTGCGGGTACTTCTCGGGATGAGCCTGGGCATCCAGAAGCGTTTCTCTGTTAAACACGTTTACATTCAGATGGTGGCCGCCTTTTTCGGCATAACCATCCAGTAAGTTAATTAAGTTTTCTACCTGTGCATGATTCGGTTCCATGGTAAATCCTCCTTATATTGAAAAACGTTGTTTATAGTTTCCTGAAATTATTCTCCCGTCACAGTACCCTCGCAGCAGCCAAGGTCCAGATCGATGGCGATGTCCCCGGAGAAAATCTGATCGTCCTTTCCGAGAGCGCCCGGGATAATGGAGAAGGTATTGGAAATACCGTCCTGAGCTTCTCTAAAGGGCAGTTTGGATACGGAAGAAAGGGATGCGATCGCTCCGTGGGCATCTCTTCCATGCATAGGATTGGCTCCCGGTGCAAAGGGCTGGCCGGCTTTTCTTCCGTCCGGGGTAGAACCGGTGTTCTTTCCATAAACCACATTGGATGTAATCGTCAGGATGGAAGTGGTGGGAATACCGCCCCGGTAAGTGTGGTTTCCACTCACATAACCCATAAAGGTACGCACCAGATCCGCTGCAATCTCATCTACACGATCGTCGTCATTACCATATTTGGGGAAGTCTCCCTCCACCTCATAGTCTACCACAATGCCGTTCTCATCGCGAATGGTCTTTACCTTGGCATATTTAATCGCAGACAGAGAATCTGCCACTACGGAAAGGCCAGCGATTCCCGTTGCGAACCAGCGGGTGACATTCTTGTCATGCAGAGCCATCTGTAATCTTTCGTAGCAGTATTTGTCATGCATATAGTGGATGATATTCAGGGCATTGACGTACACGCCTGCCAGCCACTTCATCATATCCTTGTAAGCATCCATCACTTCGTCGTAATCCAGGTACTCGGAAGTGATGGGACGATATTTAGGTCCTACCTGCTTCTTGCTGATTTCATCCACACCGCCGTTGATGGCATAGAGCAGACACTTGGCCAGGTTGGCTCTGGCGCCAAAGAACTGCATTTCCTTGCCCACTCGCATGGAAGATACACAGCAGGCGATAGCGTAATCGTCACCGTGGGTGACGCGCATCAGATCGTCGTTCTCGTACTGGATGGAAGAGGTCTTAATGGACAGCTTCGCGCAAAATGCCTTGAAGTTATAGGGCAGGTGGGTGGACCACAGCACCGTCATGTTGGGTTCCGGAGCAGGTCCTAAGTTTTCCAACGTGTGCAGATAACGGAAGGACATCTTGGTTACCATGGGGCGTCCGTCAATCCCCACACCTGCGATGGATTCGGTTACCCAAGTAGGATCTCCGGAGAAAAGTTCATTGTATTCCGGAGTACGGGCAAATTTTACAAGTCGCAGCTTCATGATAAAGTGATCCACAAACTCCTGAATCTGTTTTTCTGTAAATACGCCGTTTCGTAAGTCTCTTTCTGCATAGATGTCCAGGAAGGTGGAAGTACGTCCAAGAGACATAGCAGCGCCGTTTTGTTCCTTAACGGCGCCCAGGTATCCGAAATACAGTGCCTGGATGGCCTCCTGGGTGTTGGTAGCAGGCTTGGAAATATCACAGCCATAGATTTGAGCCATCTCTTTTAATTCCTGCAGAGCGCGAATCTGTTCGGAGAGCTCCTCTCTCTGCCGGATCACATCGGAGTACATAATCGTACGCGTGGTATCCTTCTGGTGCTGCTTATCCTCAATTAAACGGTCAACGCCATACAGAGCCACCCGGCGGTAATCACCGATGATACGTCCGCGGCCATAGGCATCGGGAAGGCCCGTAATGATGTGGCTGGAACGGCAGGCGCGCATCTCCGGAGTATAGGCATCAAATACGCCCTGGTTATGAGTCTTTCTGTGCTTGGTGAAAAATTCCACCACTTCAGGATCCACCTCATAGCCGTTATCCTGGCAGGCCTTTACTGCCATACGAATACCACCGTAGGGCTGCAAAGAACGCTTAAAGGGCTTATCGGTCTGGAAGCCCACAATGGTCTCCTTTTCTTTATCTAAGTATCCCGGCCCGTGTGAGGTCAGAGTGGAAATGGTCTTGGTATCCATATCCAGAACGCCGCCAGCTTTTGCTTCCTGAGCGCTCAGTTCCATCACCTGTGCCCACAGATCCTTTGTATTTTCTGTGGGGCCCTCCAGAAACGACTCATCGCCTTCGTAGACGGTATAGTTTTTTTGAATAAAGTCTCGGACATTGATTTCCTTTGTCCAAATGCCAGGTTTGAATTCATTCCATTCTTCTCGCATGTAAATAAAACCTCCTGTTAGATTCGCTGTATTGCCAACACAGCGGTGCATGGTTTGGGGAATTGATAATAGTTTCTATATCCTTATTCACTAAGTTAATTTATTATCAATCTTAGAATATCATGTATATTGTATACAGTCAACAGTCTTTGTGCATTTATTTCAATACATAAAAAATTTTGAGAAAAATTCCCAAAACAAGTCCAAATTTTTTGGTAAATACTATGAATAGGAGTCTGTTATTCGCCTCTTGCATCTGAGGCAAAAAGGGATTATAATAAAATAGATTCCCTTTTTTAGGGAAGATATAGGCACGAATATGTGGGAAGTAAAAGGAGGATACGCCATGACGAAGATCACAAAGGACATGATCATTGGTGATATTTTAAAGATGGACCCGGAGATGGCCGGAGTCTTGGTTGCGGGAGGAATGCACTGCGTAGGATGCCCTTCTGCACAGGCTGAAACCATCGAGGAAGCAGCTATGGTTCATGGAATTGAGCCGGACTTGCTGGTTGCCAGAGTCAATGCGTTTGTAGAAAGCAAACAGAAATAGTTTATATCAAAAAGGATGCCAATATACTTGGCATCCTTTTTCGTATAACTGCCTCCCATCAGCGGAGGGCCGCCAGCTTCTGAAGTGCATTTGCAGAGGCAATGCAATCCATATGTTCCTGAAAATAAGCGTCCATAGAAGTCACATACTTGGTGTTCGATGCATATTCGCTCAAAATGTTGCAGACCTTGTTAAATTCTTCCGGCGTGTGGTCGGATTTGCTGATTACCAACAGATACTCCTTTCGAACCTCATCCTTGTAGAGGGAGTTTCTACCATTATAAAGGTTTTTCAGCACCTGGGAGACTGTGAGAACAGAGTCCAGATCCCGAAACTTATAGAGTCTTGTCAGATTGATTGGAAGCTCTGAGGTCTGCTTGGGCCTGTTCGAATCAGCGGAGACCTTTTTTTCTACAGACTTTTTCCGGGCATCTCGCAGCTTATTGAATAGATCTAAAATATCATCAGCTCCCTCCGGGTTAGAAGGAACAGGGGAATTTCCCTGCGTATGATCGCCGCCTCCGGACGGAGCGAATTTTGCAAAACGAGTATCCAATTCTTCAGGATCTTCTACCTTTGTGATTATCAGGATAATGGATTCTGAGGAAAGAGGAATGGCTTCAATCATCAGAGGAATATCATTGGCCTCGAAACCAAATTCATAGGCGGCCTGCTGCATCATATCCCGAAACAGAGATTTTGCTTTTTCTGTCCCGTAGGCTAATTCACTGATTTTGATCTGGCGGTCAGCCAGGTCTTCTTTTGTAAGCGTACAGCGTATCTGATTGTCATTGATCTTTTCTATTTTCATATCATCACATCCTAACTTTAAGATCGTGGAAGGTGGATTGTGTAAAATGAATCCATAGTAATATTATATACTGTTCCCAGCGGATATGTAAAGTAATTCGCTGGATAAAACCCTCTGTAATTCTGACTTATAAGGAATCCGAAAGCAACATATGAAGGATTCGAACTCTTATAATCAATGTAGTATATCCAAAAATAAGACTTCTGTCAATAGGAAGTTACGGGAAAGTTCAGCTTCTTATAAATACGAGTTGCATCCTCTCCATCCACCGGAGTCGGTTGGTAATTGTTGCAGGATGTATCAGAAGAAATCCGGCAGGGAATAATACGAATATCTTCGGTTTGCTGCAGGATACCATCCTTCACGGTAAAGGTCTGTTGAAATATAATCGTATCCTTATCGCTGGGATTGGAATTTCCTCCGAAACAAAAATTCCCCAGGCTGTAAGCAATATACTTGCCTTTATAGTTTTCAACAGGCTGTAATACATGGGAATGATGTCCAACCACCAGATCGGCTCCGTGATCGATGGCCAGCCTGCCAAGCGTCGTCTGATTCGAATCCGGGGAAGTCTCCTTTTCATTTCCCCAGTGAAATACCACAATGATGATTTGAGCACCCTCTCTTTGCACTTGTTCCAGATGCTTCAAAAGCTGCTGTTCGCGTTCTAAATGGTCGGCCAGTTCGTAGATGCCGATCAACCCAACCTTGACCCCCTTGATTTCCAGGAGGGCGGTCTCATCATACCCGAAGGTGGTAATTCCTGCCTCCTGAAGGGTTTCTTTCGTATCAAGAAAGCTCTGCTCCCCGTAGTCATGACTATGGTTATTGGCCAGATTAGCCGCCTCTATGGAACCCTCTGTCAGGATATTTACGTATTCGGGCGCCCCTTTAAAGGCGAAGAGCTTGTCTTGACGCTGGTCAGAGGTGGTAAGAGTTCCTTCCATATTTATAATGGAAAGATCATCCTGCTCCAGTATGGACTTTACATTTCGAAAAAAGTAATCCGGCCCCTGGTATTCATAATAGGCGTTCAGGCTGGTATCCTGGTGGAAGCTTTCATCCGTACCAAGAGTACAATCTCCCATCAGGCTTACCGTGATTTTGGCACTTGCTCCTTTTGTCTTGATGTTCCCCTCCAGAGCGAAACCGGCTGTTCCATTGGCGGTTCCTCCGGTAGCTTTTGAAATGGGAGTATCGCCGGAAGATGAGGCAGGAGATGCCGGCTTTCTCAGAGAACCTGCAATTACCCAGATAACGAAAAAAAGAAAGAGTCCTGCCACTGCCACGCTTCCTCCGGCGCGCAGTAGCAACCTGCGCTTTTTCTTTCTGTGAAGTTCAATTTTTTTCTCCAGTTCCAATAATGGATCGTGCATACATACTCCTTCTTTCGTAAGAAAGCGCCTATAAGGCGTGTGTTCAGTCCAGTCTTTCGTCACCAATATTATACTATAGACTGTTTAGAAAAAATAGGGCTATGTGGTAAAAATCTTTGAATATCTTTGAAAAATAGGAGATTTTTCAAACATTTGATGTAGACTTTACATAGAACAGATAAAAGTTTCAAAAAATGTTTGTAGATACGCCTACATACTTCAAAAATGAAATCAAGGGAAAAGGTCTTTTGGAGGAGAAATGCGGAAATTTCCCGGGAGATTGGAGAAAATCTTTTGTAGAAAATAGCAAGATAGAATGTATAAATTCTACAAAACAAAGGACCAAGCGTCCTTTTTTTCTTAAAAAAAATTTACTTGACTGTGCTTCCTCTTTTACAGTCTCTCTATATAATCCAAAGTACGGCTTATGAAATAGAACATCACAGCAATATGAAATGAGAAAAAGGAGATTGTAAGAAATGAAAAGAAAAGTGTGTATGGCTTTGATGGCAGCTCTGTTGATTGGGTCTTTTGCCGGTTGCGGCTCAACGGGAGCTTCCAGTGAACAGGAAACACAGGCGGCTAAGACAGATTCCAAGGAGAGCAGCCAGGAAGATACGCAGACAAGTGCGCAGGCTGACGGCATAGAAAAGGCTGATTCCGGTGAAATTACCGTATATACAGCATTAGAGGATGAGCAGGTGACAGAATATCTGGCAAAGTTTAATGAAACGTATCCGGATATTACAGTGAATGTAGTGCGTGAGTCTACCGGCATTATTACTGCCAGACTGATTGCGGAAAAGGACAATCCTCAGGCAGATGTGGTTTGGGGTACAGCCGCTTCCTCTATGATGGTTCTGGACGATATGGGTGCCTTAAGACCTTACGAGCCGGAGGGGTGCGACAGAATTCTTCCCCAGTTTAAATCAGATAAAGAGGTTCCCACCTGGGTGGGAATTGACGCGTGGGAAACCGCCTTTACGGTGAATACAGAAGAATTGAAAAAATTAGGGGTAGATAAGATTACTTCCTATGAGGATCTGCTGGATCCAAAGCTAAAGGGTCACATCGTCATGTCGAATCCCAATTCTTCCGGGACTGGATTTTTGACGGTTTCCGCCATTTTGCAGATGAACGGCAAGGACTCCGAAGCCGGCTGGGACTACTTAGATAAGTTGCATGAAAACATTGCCCAGTATGTACACTCCGGCTCTAAGCCTGCAAAGATGGCAGCTTCCGGTGAGTGCGCAGTGGGCATCAGCTTTGGTTATGCCGGACTTAGTCAGAAGGCAGACGGGGCTCCTGTGGAAGTGGTATTTCCAGAAGAAGGATCCGGCTGGGATCTGGAGGCCAATGCCCTGATGGAAAAGGATGAGATTAACCCGGCAGCTTACACCTTCCTGGATTGGGCGATTTCTGATGAAGCCATGGAACTTTATAAGGTCAACTATCCGATTATTACCATTGAAACTACAGGAGGATACGAAGGTTATGAGGGAGATCCGCTGGATCAGCTGATTGACAACGACTTTTCCTGGGCTGCGGAGAATCGGGAGGATATCTTGAATAAATGGATGGAAAAATATGACAGCAAGTCAGAAGCAGAGTCATAAGGAGGAGAGATCAAGATGGCATTTTTGTCCGTGAAAGATATTGTGAAAAGGTTTGATACACAGACCGCTTTAAGCCATGTGAGTGTGGATATCGAAAAGGGGGAACTGGTGAGCATCCTTGGACCATCCGGCTGTGGAAAAACCACCCTGCTTCGTATTATTGCAGGACTGGAGACGGCCGATTCCGGGCAGGTGTTTATAGAAGGCAAGGACTGTACATCCCTGCCTCCTGCAAAACGGAACTTTGGAATTGTATTCCAATCCTATGCGCTCTTTCCCCATATGACTGTGGAGCAGAATATTCTGTTTGGATTAAATGAACAAAAGCAGCTGACCAAAGAGGAAAGAAAGGATAGATGTAAAGAAGTGCTGGAGATGGTGGATCTTTATGAGCAAAGAAAAAAGTATCCCTCCCAGATGTCCGGCGGGCAGCAGCAAAGGGTGGCATTGGCCAGAGCCATCTCTTTGAAACCTTCTTTTCTGCTTTTGGATGAGCCTTTGTCTGCTCTGGATGCGAAGGTAAGGGTAAAGCTTCGGGCTGAGATTTGCAGAATTCAGAAAAAATTAGGCATTACCACCATTATGGTTACTCATGACCAGGAGGAGGCCCTGACCATGGCCGACCAGATTGTGGTCATGAACAATGCCGTGGTGGAGCAGATCGGAACGCCGAGGGAAATTTATAATAGGCCCAAGACAGCCTTTGTTGCTAATTTTATCGGAACCATGAACTTATATAAAAGAGACCAGAAGATTTATGGTGTGCGTCCGGAGGTGATTGAGATCACCAAGTCCGGAGGCAAGCGGGAGTTGGAAAGCTGGGAAGGAACCATAGAGGAAGTGGAATTTCGCGGAGCAATGACCCGCATTTACGGAAAGAGGGCGGACACCGCGGAAACCGTCTGTGCGGATATTGACTCCTCCAGGGCGGGCAGTATGGCCTTGCAGGAAAAGGATCGCGTATTTTTTAACATTCCCAAATCCGATATTTTTTGCTATCCGGATCTGGAGCAGGCTGGAAGGGTACAGGTATGAGAAAGAATAAAATAAGCAGTTTTCTGCGTCCTGCCAACCTGACCGTCCTGCTTTTGACACTGATTTTTCTGGTGATCCTAATTTGTCCTTTGATTTCCCTGTTTTCTAAGGCATTTTTGGATTCTGCTGGGACATTTATAGGATTTAGCAATTATGTGAAATATTTTTCCACGCCGGCTCTGTCGGTATCGGTAAAAAATACGCTGGTGGTTTCCTGTGTGGCTGCGGTGATCAGTACCCTTTTGGGATTCCTGTATGCCTATGGGTTAACCAGAACCAGTATCAAAGGAAAAACATTTTTCCGTTACGTGGCGATGATCCCTTTGTTTTTGCCAACGGTAGTACACGGTCTGGGCCTGGTTTACCTTTTCGGAAATCAGGGCGTGATCACGGGACTTGGCTGGGATATCGGACTGTATGGAAAGACCGGCATCATCCTTGCGGAAATTATCTACACGTTTCCCCAGTCCTTTTTGATGTTTTCCATTGCGCTGAACTATGCGGACGGGCGTCTCTATGAGGCTGCGGACAGTATGGGATGCAATCCCATGAAAAAGTTCAGTCACATTACCCTGCCTTCTGTGCGCTATACGCTGATCAACAGCCTGTTTGTATGCTTTACCCTGGCATTTACAGACTTTGGCGCACCTAAGGTGCTGGGTGGAAACTATAATGTGCTGGCCACAGATATTTACAAACAGGTGGCAGGGCAGTTTAACATGAATATGGGGGCCGTGGTGGGCACGTTGCTTTTGATTCCGGCCGTTATCAGCTTCGGTGTGGATCGGGTGACAGCCAGAAAGAATAACGATGGCATCAGCTCCAAGGCAAAAGAGTTAAAGATTAAGGAAAGCAAAGGCAGAGATGCAGCCTTTTACGCCGTCTGCGGTCTGACAGCCATATGCCTGCTGAGTATTGTGGCAGTGTTGTTTATGGAAGCCTTTACCAAATATTATCCCTATAATATGAGCCTGACCCTGGATAATTTCCAGTTTAACCAGTCCACAGGTGGATTTCAAAGCTACCTCAATTCCATAAAGATGAGCGTACTGACGGCCATTTTGGGAACAGTGTTCGTGTTTGTATATGCATACCTGATTGAGAGAGGAAAATGCGCCCGCTTTCTAAAAAATGCGGGGAAAATGCTTTCCTCCCTGCCGCTGGCGCTGCCGGGTATGGTGATAGGTCTGAGTTTTATCTTCTTCTTTAATCAGAAGGAGAATCCGCTGAATTTCATTTATGGAACCGTGATGATTTTGGTACTTGCCAACATCGTGCATTTTTATTCCGTACCCTTTGTAACAGCCAGCAGCGCCTTAAAGAAGCTGGATTCGGAATATGAAAATGTGGCAGACAGTCTGAAAATACCGGGGTGGAAAACATTTTGCAGGGTGGTGGTGCCATTATCGCTGCCTGCGGTTTTGGAAATCTTTATGTATTATTTTATGAATGCAATGGTAACGGTATCCGCGGTGGTATTTCTTTATAGCGCGCAGTTTAAGATTGCATCCATTGCAATCACTCATATGGAGGAGGCCGGAGACATAGCCCAGGCAGCTGCCATGAGTTTACTGATTTTATTGGTGAACGTGGTGGTGAGAGGCTTATATGAGTTTGGGGTCCATAAGATTAAAAAAAGAGGAAGACTAGGAGGAAGTAAGGCATGAAAGTATTTTGTTTAGGAGCAGCAGGACGCATTAGCAGGGAATCTGTATTGGATTTGGTGGAGCATTCAGAATTTGAGAAAATCACCATCGGGGACTACAATTATGAGGAGGCCTGTAAGGTTGCCGAATGGTTGAAGGACGACCGGGTAGATGTGGTGAAGATCGATGTAACCAAGGTGGAAGAAGCCGCTCAAATGATGAAAGGTTATGATGTGGTTATGGACGGGACCCAGATCACTTTGAACGGACTTTCTACGGAATGTATTGCTAAAGCAGGTTGCCATGGAGTGAATTTAAATGGATTTGGAGAGGAAAATCAGTGGGATGCCCTGTTTCAGGCAGCAGGTAAGGCTTGTGTACCGGGCTTTGGTATGACCCCGGGAACTACTCAGATGATGGCCATGCATCTGGCAAATCAGCTGGATACGGTGGAGGAGGTCTATGTTTCCCACGGAGCGTTTCGGCCCTTTGCCTTTTCTAAATCCATTACGGAAACCACTACATATGAATATGATCCCAATTTGGAAAGCCGGGTGGTGTTTGAGGACGGAAAGTTTATCCAGGTACCTCCCTTTGCAAGACCCAGGGAAGTACAGCTTCCGGAACCCTATGGAAAAACAGTACAATATATTATTCCCCATTCAGAGACGGTCACTCTCGCAAAGGCCTTAAAGGATAAAGGAGTCCGTCTGATCGAGGTGCGGGGAACCTGGCCTCAGCAAAATATGAATCTGGTCAGGGGGCTGTATGATTACGGCATCTTAAGAAATCCCAAGGTAAAGGTAGGGGGTACAGAGACAGGGCTGATGAATATCATCGGAGATTATCTGGTAGAGAGTAAAGAGGGAAAGACCACAAAGCTGTACGGATATGCCCTCCATGTGGAAGTCATTGGATATAAGGATGGTAACAAGAAAAGGGGCGTGATTTATCATACCCATCCGGCTTCCGATGGCAGCGTAAAAGGCTGGGAGGGATTGCGGGCCTACACCAGAAACGTGGGGATTCCCCTGGCTATCGCGGCGGAACAGCTTGCCAAGGGAAAGGTCAAAAAGACTGGCATTTTGATTCCGGAGGAGGCTTTTGAACCGGAAGAGATTTTTCAGGAGCTGGAAAAGAGACAGATTTATATGCATGAAAATTGGAACTAAAACAAATCGAAATTCAGAAAAAGGGCAGATCGCCATCAAAGATCTGCCCTTTTAAACGTTATACCTCGTTTCCTTATAAAGAGTCTCGTCAGGTATGAAAAGTATTTGCGAAAAAAGCGGAATTCGAATAGAATGGGAGATAGTATATCGGCGGACAAAACGAGGGGGTGAAAGAGGATGCTTTTCGCAGGAGAGCGGCTGGAATGCGGGGAGAAAATCGTGATAGTAAAGAACTTTTTAGGAAAGGGGAAAAGCGGATACTCCTACCTGGTAGAATTTGGTGAACAATTGGCCGTGTTAAAAAAGATTCATCATGAGCCTTGTTCGGTGTATTGCTTTGGTCCGGATAAGCTGGAGGTTCAGCTTAGGGATTACCATATCTTGCAGGCTTTGGGTATTCCCATGCCAAGGCTGTTTGCCTATGATCTAGAGAGGGAGTTCTTGGTAAAAGAATATATAGAGGGCCCCTCCCTTGCCCAGATGCTGGCCTGTAAAGAGATCCCTTTTCGATTTTTCCGACAGATGATAAAAATTTGTGAGAGCGCATATGCCAGTCATTGGAACCTGGACTATATGCCCCAGAATTTTATCGTGCATAAGGGTTATATCGTTTATGTGGACTATGAGTGTAATCCATATGACTGGAAGTGGGACTTTGAACACTGGGGGATTTATTTCTGGTTAAACCAAAAGGGTATGAGAAGGTTTATGGAAACCGGAGATTACGGATATATTAGCGTGGATGGATGGCCGGTCAAGACAGCGGACATAGAAGAAAGGGTCCTGAAAATGAAAAAGAGGTTGCTTTCACAAAGGAAGAATGAGACAGGAGGAGGGAATACGTATGAATATTGAAATTACAGTGGCGTTAATCGGTATTTTGTCTACCTGTCTTACCCAACTGGTCGCCCAGTTTTTGTTTCGCCTAAGAGAAAAAAAGGTAAGAAATGATGAATTGATTATTCGATATCTGGAGCCTTTGAAACGGCAGCTTGCCGCAAATATAAAGAAACAAAGACAGGTGCAGAGGCGAAAGAAGATTAGAAAAGAGAACAATTCTATTCGGGTGATTGCAGGACGTGTCATGAAAACGGTAGAGGACATGGAAGGGGTGAAACTGGAGTGGTTTTACGAAGACGGAGCGAACTTAGGCTCCAGTTGTTACCAGTTGGCCTGCCTGATTGCCTATGTTTATCAGATCGATCACTACATGACTTTCGTTAATTTTCCCAGAGAGCAGAGGAGATACATTCGGAATTATATAGATGAGTTTCAGGAAATTTTAGATAAAAACCATGGGATTTATCAGACCAGTCAGTTTGATATCGGGAATCTGATGTTTGCGAGAGAGGGGAAAAGCGGTTATGAGCGTCTGATCTCCTACGATGAATTTTGCAGGAAGGCTCAGGATTTGCACATCAATTGTTGTCTGGCGCAGCTGTTTAACTTTATCCTCAGCATTGCCAATGAGGGGTGGGAAGAGAAGGAGTATGATGAACAAAGCCGTACTATGCAATGGGAGAAATTTTTAAGGCTATTAGAGGAGTTTCAGGTATATTTGGAAGAAATTGTTCCTTACTCCTGAAAGAATAGGAGAGAGTTGGAAGGGAAATAAGCAAAATGATTCCAAATGAGCCTTAGGATTGCCAATCAACGGACAGGCGCTGCATTAACGCAGCGCCCGTTTCATATTTTCTTTTATCTTTTTACTAAGTTGCGTATACTCGGCCAGTTCATCTTCAGTAAAGTCTGCAAACCTTATCTGATCATAGTCATTTAACACTCCGGCGAGTTCTGCAAGAATTGGTTTTACGGAAGGCAAAAAAGAAACATACAGCCTTTTGTTGGGAGATTTGGGGGTAGCTTTGGAAGATTTATTTGCTTTTGGACGACGTTCTTCTATCCTTAGGAATCCCCGCGCAGCCAGCTTTTGGAGTGCGAGAGCCAAATTCCGGCGGCTCATACCGGTAAAGTCTGCCAGTTCTTTTCTGGTACGGATCTGACGGGAGTGGTTCAGGTACAGAAGCAGGCGGGTCTCATCCAGGGACAAGTCGTTTTTTAAAGCCACAATCTCCAGATAGCGGTCCAGCAACTTCCGGCTGCGGTAGGCATCCATGAGCACGCCGTCCCCATCCACGACTGCGGAAGATACGCTGGTGCGCTCTGCTCCAAGCTTTTGAGATCCTGGCAGGATAGCGGGGAAGACCATTCCGTCCTTTGCGGAATCCAGAAGAAAGCGGTAGACCTGCAGACGATTTTTTTCATAGTCTTTTTCATCCAGCACATGTTTATAGAAGTTATTGTAATACTCAAAGACTCTCAGCTTCATCCGGATGGCGTTTCCGATAGTCACATTCTGGGATACCAGGGAGCCTTTCCGTTTCACATAATAGTAGATCGGAGCCTTCAATGCATAGAATGTTTCTGCATGGAGGATGTATTCTAAGTTGAACATAAAGTCTTCGCACCAATTTAGCTCCGTATTCATGCGAAGATGATGTTTCTCAATAAGATCCCGGCGATATAGCTTATTCCAGATCACACCGTAGTAAAAGTCCGCCGGATTCTCCATCATATGGCCGGCAAATTCTTCCCGGCTTAAAACCGTATCCTCCTCGATGTCCCCTTTATGGGAAACCCGCTCTCCCACCACCCGGTAAAAGTCTGCGATGACCATATCGCAATGGTGGGTCATGGCAGCCCGAACCAGAAGCTTGGTAGCATCGGGGGTGATCCAGTCATCACTGTCCAGAAATTGCAGATACGTCCCACGGGCCCGGGCTATGGCCCTATTTCTGGAGTCGGAGACGCCGGAATTTTCTTTGTGAATGACGAAGACCCGGCGATCCATAGAGGCATAGATATCGCAAATGGTACCGGAGGCATCCTGACTGCCGTCATCCACCAGTAAAAGTTCAAAATCTCTGAAATCCTGATTTAGGATGCTGTCTACGCAGCGCCTGAGATACGGTTCTGCATTATATACCGGTACAATAAGACTAACGGCAGGATTCACGACAAGGGCCCCCTCTCCAGTAAATTGGTCAACTCCGCCAGGGTCTGGATCTCATAATCAGGCAGAATAGGGTAGTCCTTCTCCATGTGAGAAGGGTTGAACCAGACTGTGGCAATCCCGGCATTTTTTCCTCCCTGGATATCGGAGCTTAAGCTGTCTCCCACGAGAATGGTCTCTTCTTTTTGAAAGTCCGGTATCTGTAAAAAGCAATGGTCAAAGAATGCTTTGTTTGGTTTGTCAAAGCCAATTTCTTCCGAAATAAAGATGCCGTTGAAAAACCGTTCGATCTTTGCGCTTTGGATTCTTCCCTTCTGGACGCTGGCAGTTCCGTTGGTTACCAGATAGAGACGGTAATTCAAAGAAAGGTCTTCAAGCAAGGCCTCAGCCCCGTCCACAAAGAAATGCCCTATGCCAAGATAGCGCTCATAAATTTGAGCCGCCTTGCGGGCAGAACAATCTACTCCCAGCTCGTCAAACAGAAGCTGGTAACGGCGTACCTTAACCTGGTTTCGGGTGATTTTTTCCTGTTCCAGCAATTTCCACTGGGCAAGATTAAGCTGACTATAGCGTTGAAATATCGTCTCTGAAGGTGTAATCCCCAATTCCTGAAGTGTGCCGGTCAGGGCTTTTCGCTCGGCTTTATTAAAGTCCAGCAATGTATTGTCAAGATCAAATAAAATATTGCGAATCCCCATATAGTCACCCCACTTTTTTCTTTTAGTGTAGAAAAGATGAGAAAGGATGTCAAGTTCTTTGGATTAATCTTGTGAGGATGCGCGGTATTCTTTGGGCGTACACTTGTAAAAGCGCTTAAATTGCTTGGAAAAATAGCTGGGATAATCAAAAGTTCCGGAAATGTCAGACAGGGTGAATGGTTCTCTGTAATGGGTATGAATGTATTCCAGCATTTGTTCGAGACGCAGGGTATCTGTACGCATGGCCTGACGGGGGAGGTTGATTTGGTCTTCGAAGCGGAGAAAGAGTTCCAGAATGATATGAGAGAGCTGCTCCCGCACGGTAAATTCATAGCCAAACAGATCTGAGCGCAGAGCGTGAAAGGCGGTCTGAAAATATTCTGACAGATGGGAGTCTGAGGACGAAAAGAGGGTACAGGTAAAAGCAGAGCAAGACAAAACCGGTTGCAGGTACTTCGTCCAAAAAGCAAAAGAACGATTTCCGCTTAATAAGGTATTTCAGCTGATATGACAGCTAAATTTGCCAGTCTGTTTTTTATTGGGATTACAATCGGCCGGGCAATCAGTGGATTTCTCACATGGTAGTAATGCATGAAAGGCTGGGGAGAAAAGCGGCATAAGAGGGAAGCGTGTGGAAAAGACTGTGCAGAAGGGTAAAAATCGTGTAAAATAGATGCAGGCGTACGAAAAGTACAGAGTAAAAGGCTGACGTTATCACCGTTTGAGAAACAGCCGGATGGTAACGCAGACTGAAAAATACATAAGGAGTCAGGAGAATTTTTATGCCAGTTTTTGATTTTAATCACTCACCGGAAGGATCGAAAGATCCCGTATGTACGTATCAAGTATTTTATTCCAATGTATCTGAGACTTCGCCGGAGAATCCGATCCTTGTACTGGATAACAGGGCTGCGCTTTTGAAGCATCATTCCAGCGGCAAGTTCGTCAATCCGGTCAGGAGAACTTCCTTTGAGTTTCAGGGAGAGGACGGAGTAGTCAGCGCAGATATTCTGAAGATGGATGCCCGTTTTGTAAGTCTTTTAAAATGGTTGGGGGAAAATCATATCCATGTGCGTCTGTCAGGGGCTTTACGGGAGGATGGGTATGCAGTGTATAAGATCCGCGAGACCGCCTTTGGCGGCGGCGGAAAGCTTTCCGCTGAGGATGGTTTCCTTCAGTTTATGATAGAACGGCTGCTTGCCAGCGACGCGCCCTCAAAAGAAATCCCGGACGAGGATGAGGAGGAGAATGGAGACAGCATGAAGCTGACGAGTATCCAGAGTATTACGGATTTTATAAACTGTGCGGGAAGAACTCTGCCAGATCATATCCGCCTTTGGGCAAGAAGAAATCTGGCAGTCGCGCGTTCTCATGAGGTTTCTGCGGAAGAAAGGCGCCATGCGCAGCGTGCTCTTTCCATCATGATGAATATTCAATGGAAAGGAAATTATTTCGAGGCCATTGATCCGGATGAGGCACGACGAATCCTGGATGAAGAGTTGTACGGCATGGAGCGTGTGAAGCAGAGGATTATTGAGACTATAATACAGATCAACCGGACGCATACGCTGCCGGCGTATGGGCTGTTGCTGATCGGACCGGCCGGAACTGGAAAATCTCAGATCGCATATGCTGTGGCGCGTATTTTGAAGCTGCCATGGACCACGCTGGATATGAGCTCCATCAACGATCCGGAACAGTTGACCGGGAGCTCCAGAATCTATGCAAACGCAAAACCAGGTATTATCATGGAAGCATTTTCTATGGCGGGAGAATCCAATCTGGTGTTTATCATCAACGAGCTGGACAAAGCAGCCTCCGGAAAAGGCAACGGCAATCCGGCGGACGTTCTTCTGACGCTTTTAGACAATCTGGGTTTCACCGACAACTATATGGAATGTACGATTCCCACTGTAGGCGTATATCCCATTGCCACTGCTAATGATAAGGAGCAGATCAGCGCACCTTTGATGTCCAGATTTGCAGTGATTGAGATTCCGGATTATACACCGGAGGAGAAGAAGGTGATTTTTTCTAAATATGCGCTTCCCAAGGTTCTAAAGCGAATCGGAATGAGGGAAGAGGAATGCGTCCTGACACCGGAAGGGCTTGATGCGGTGATTGACCTGCACAAAGACACAAGCGGGATCCGAGACCTGGAGCAGGCAGCGGAACATCTGGCAGCGAATGCGCTCTATCAGATCGAAGTGAATCATTGCAGTTCTGTATCCTTTGATGCAGAGCTGATCAGGAAATTGCTGCAATGAAGTGGTTACATGGAAGGTGGAGAGGAACGAATAAATATTTGGATTTTAGGCCCTTTTGATAGGCTATCCGTTTTTTGACATCAAATAATTAGGAGCTTGGAGGCAGAAATTGCCACCAGGCTCCTAACTATTATCACTGATTCTAATGTTTCTGTACAGGAGGGGTTTGCAATGATCAGTTCGGTTCGTATATCGGCTCTATTAAAGGAAAGTCTCATTTGCCTGGAAAAGTCGAAATTTATCTTTTTTGTTGAAATGGTGTGATAAAAGAACCGGAGACAATTTGGAGTAAGATGTAAAAAAAAGATGGCAAAAATTGTAAAAATCTGATAAAATTAAGATAAACGTAGATTTTATAATTTGAAAAATGTTTATAAATTTTGGATAATAAATTATATGTTTATACAAAATGAATAATAAGAAGAAATCCTGTTTGAAAAGATGGTGTAACGATTCGAACCAATGCAGTAGAATCTCCAACCTAGGTGCAACCATTGATGAGTAAGCAGAAAAAGGTCAAGGAACTTATTTTTTGTCCTAAAATTAGTTAAATAAGTAGTGGAACCTGTAGAATGATGGAATAAGAAAAACTTCGGAAGATGATTGGATAGAGAGAACTTTTTATATAGATATATATTTTACCCGGAGAAGGGGGAGATACTTATTGGAAAAATACATAGCTCACAGAAATGAATTAACAGGTTCAATACAAACGGTAAAAACTCACTGCGAGAATACAGCTGACTTATGCCGGAAAATTTCAATTCCTGAATGGAAAGATTTTATGTTTGCGATTGGCTTGCTCCATGACGTAGGGAAATTTCAGGAATCTTTTGTAAAAAGGATTAATGGGATGAATATTCGCGTAGAACATTCTACTTGTGGAGCTTTAGCTGCCCGCGAGAATTATACAATTAACCCCATGGCTTTGATGATGGAATATTGTATTGCGGGACATCATTCAGGAATACCAGATGGAGGATTTGCAAATGACAGCAGCGATATGCTGACGTTGCATGGAAGGATGAAAAGACAGTTTGAAGATTATAGTGAATATAGAAAAGAATTGTCTTTGCCAAAATTGAATGGACACGACTGGATGAAGTATCTATTAAATGATTGTAATAATGATATGGAAAAGTTAATTGATAAATTTGCTTTTTTTACCAGATATGCGTTTTCCTGCCTGGTTGATGCGGACTCAATTGATACGGCAGAGTTTTGTAAAGAAAGAGATTTACCGCGAAAGTTAAAGGCTGATTTTAAAGCGTGTCTTAAAATTGTGAATGAAAAATTAACCTCGTTTGCCTGCAAAACGGAGCTTCAAAAAACAAGAAGTCTTTTACAAAAACAGGCGTTTCAAAATATTTCTCAGGATGCGGAAATTTTTTTGTTAAATATGCCTACGGGAAGCGGAAAAACATTAGCAAGTGTTAAAATTGCGTTAGAAAGAGCTATAGTAAAGAAAAAGAAGAGGATTATTTATATTATTCCTTATAACAGTATTATCGAACAAACAGCGGAAGTGTTTGAAAAATTATTTGCGAATCACTTGGAAATTTTGAGACATCAGTCAACGTTTTCCTATGAAGATGATACAAATGGAAGCGAAGATTACCGTGAAGCCGCAAAAACCTCAGCGGAAAACTGGGATGCTCCCTTTATTATAACGACGGCAGTGCAATTCTTTGAATCTGTTTATGCAAATAAGCGAGGAAAGCTTCGAAAAATGCACAATATGTCAGAGAGTATATTGATTTTTGATGAAGCTCATTTAATGCCGCAGAATTATCTGCAGCCATGTCTTCAGGCCGTCGCGTACATAACAAGATATTTATATAGCGAAGCTGTATTTTTAACTGCAACTATGCCGGACTTTGAAAGGCTAATCAGGGAATACGCGCTCCCGAACAGTAAGATTGTAACCCTTATCAAAGATACCTCTATGTTTGCAAAATTTCAAACATGCAGATACAGTTATCTTGGAGAGGTGACAGTATCGCAAATACTTTCCAGAAGCTGCAAGTACCCGTCATCACTTATTATTGTAAATAAAAAAATAACAGCTCGAAATTTATATCAGGAATGCAGCGGAAAGAAATACCACCTGTCTACGTATATGACGCCATTTGACAGGAAAAGAGTGCTAAAAGAAATCCGGGAGGAGTTAAAACAATTAGAAACAGACTATCCCGATTATAAGAATGTTCCGGAAAGCAGAAAGATTACGATTATATCAACGTCATTGATTGAGGCAGGGGTTGACCTGGATGTTTATACCGTTTTTAGAGAAAGGTCGGGATTGGACAGTATACTTCAGGCCGGGGGACGCTGCAACAGAGAAGGAAAAAGAGAAAACGCGGACGTATATGTTTTCGATCTGGCGGAGGAAAAAGAACGGACAGCATTAGAAGAAAAAGCGAACCTTACAAAGGGATTGATGGAGAAATATGCAGACATCTCGGATGTTCAATGTATTTCGGAGTATTATAAAAGGCTGTTTTTTATGAAGAAACATGATATACAAAAAAATACAATGCATCAGGCATGTTCAAGCATAGAGTCCATTCCATTTAAAAAATATGCAGATAAATTTGAACTGATAGATTCGAGGATGGTGTCGCTTGTTGTGCCGCGGGATGAGCAGAGTGAAAAATTGGTAGAAGAGATGAAGTTAACAAAGGCAGGCAATGCAAGAAAACTGCAGAACTATGCCTGCTCTTTACGACAGAAGGAACTGGAAGATCTGATCCGTCAACACGCGGCAGATGATTACGGAACAGGAATTTATTGTCTGACAAATGTGGATTATTATGACGAAAACAAAGGTGTTTTATTTGAAGCAACGGATTATTTTCTGTAGATGAAAGGGGTGAAAACATGAGCTATGGGTTTAGAATTCTCGTAGAAGGCGATTACGCATGTTTTACAAGACCGGAGCTCAAAGTTGAGAGAGTGAGTTATGACGTTCCTACGCCTGGGGCATTGGAAGGGCTGTTAAAAAGTGTCTATTGGAAACCCGCCATTCGGTATGTGATTGATAAGATTATTGTCTTTCAGGACATTGATTTTGTTAATATCAGACGAAATGAGGTGAAAGATAAGGTACTGCTCAGTGCCGTAAAAAGCCAGATGAATGGAAAAGGCGGAGACCCATGCATTTATGCTTCGGAGAGCAGGAGCCAGCGAGCATCCATGGTTTTAAAAAATGTAAAATATGGAGTGGAATTTCATTTTGAGCTTACCGGACTGAAAAACGGTGAAGAGACAGATGGGGAAAACAAGCATTTTAATATTATCAAAAGAAGGCTGGAAAAAGGTCAGTGGTTTCGAACGCCTTGTCTTGGCTGCAGTGAATTTCCAGTAAAACGTATTGAGTTGGTGCCGGAGTTTGACGAGAAGTTAATCAGCAGTACAATTTTAAATATGGGGGATGTGGATCTTGGGTATATGAGTTATAAAGTACAATTTGAAGATGGAGGAAAGCCTTTGAATAACGATTGGGATAATCCTAAATTCTCAGATAAGGCTTCCACAGTTTACTATCGTCCACATATGATAAACGGCGTGATCGATGTGAAAAAGTACAGGGAGGAATTGCGATGCTGATAAAAGCACTATGTGATTATTATGATATCTTGGCTGAAAAAGGCAGTGTCCTTCCGGAGGGATATTCTAAAGTGAATGTTCACTATCTGATTTCCCTTAATAAAGATGGACAGGTTGATGAAATCATTGACTGTCAGGAAACAGAGCTGGTTCAATCAGGAACGAAAATAAAAGAGAAAAAAGTACCAAGACAAATGGTAATGCCTCAGAGGACGGAAAAATCAGGGATTGACGCAAATATAGCAGAGCACCGGCCACTGTATATTTTTGGATTGAATTTGGAGAAAGAAAGGCTATCACCAGATGATAGGACAGATAAAGCCAGAAAATCTCACAAAGTTTTTGTGGAAAAAAATTTGAGTTTTATGGAGGATATTCATTCACCCATAGCCGAAGCGTATAAAAATTTTCTCGCCTCATGGAAACCAGAAGAGGAAATAGAAAATAAATGGCTTCTTGGATTGGGAAAGGATTATCAGAAAGCGAACTTTGCGTTTTGCCTGTCTGGCAGTCCGGACTGTCTCCTGCATGAAGAATCTGAGGTGAAAGCAAAGTGGGACAGAGAGTATTTAAATGAAGAAAATAATAATAGAAAAACTGCACAATGTGCTGTTACAGGGCAGGAAGAACCAATAGCGAGAATACACAGTAAAATTAAGGGGGTTTATGGAGGTCTGTCAACAGGAAGTGTGCTGATAAGTTTTAAAAATGATTCTGAAAATTCTTATGGAAATGACCAGTCGTATAACAGCAATATTTCTGAGAAAGCCATGAAGAAATACACCGAGGCGTTGAACTATTTATTAAGCAGCAGTAAGCATAGAGCCATGCTGGACGATATGACGATCGTATTCTGGGCAATGAGTAGTCGGGAAACGTATGAAGACTTGTTTATGAAAATGCTGTTGGGGCAGCAGGATCAGATGGATACGAGCCAGACAGAAGACATGTTGAAAGAGCTTCTGACAGATGCAAGAGACGCTAAGATAACAGAAGAAAGAATTCGATCATTGGATATGATGGATCCGGAAGTAGATTTTTATATGCTGGGTCTTAAGCCCAATTCTTCAAGACTATCTGTAAAGTTTATTATAAAAAGAAAATATGCGGATGTGCTTTGGAATATAGCAAGATTCCAAAGGGATCTTCAGGTATCTGAGGTTTTTCATTCGGTTGCGCTCTGGCAGATTAAAAGGGAAATGATTTCACCAAAAAGTAAAAATGATAAGGTAAATCCCGCTTTAATGTCAAGAATGCTTGAAGCTATTATGTATGGAAGAACGTATCCATTATTTCTGATGGACACAATGGTAAGAAGAGTAAAAACGGACGAAGGAAGCGCAAAGATTAATTCAGTGCGGGCCGGAGTGATCAAGGCTTGCATTAACAGAAATAGTTCAAAGGAGGAATTAAAAGTGTCACTGGATAAAACAAATCAATCACAGGCCTATTTATGTGGGAGGCTTTTTGCTGTTCTTGAAAAACTACAACAGGATGCATCGAACAATTCGTTAAACAGAACAATTAAAGATGCTTATTTTGCTTCTGCGTCATCCAAACCGGCATTGGTATTTCCAAAACTTATCCGGCTTGCACAAAATCATTTAAACAAAGTGAAATATCCGGTCTATTATCATAAATTAATGGGAGAAATTATGGACGGGCTCAAAGGTGAATTCCCGGAAACATTTCGCTTGATGGATCAGGGAAGATTTGATATTGGATACTATCAACAAAATCAAGATTTATGGAAGAAAGTAAACAAATCAGAAGAAACGGAGGAAAAGTAATATGGCACTTACAAGCAGATATGATTTTGTAATTCTTTTTGATGTGGAAAATGGAAATCCCAACGGAGATCCTGATGCGGGAAATGCGCCTCGCGTAGATGCGGAGTCCGGATATGGATATATTACAGATGTCTGCCTGAAACGCAAAATCAGAAACTATGTGGAACTGGCAAAAGAAGGTGTGCCAGGTTACAATATTCTGATTAAACCGGATCGCTCGCTGAATGCGAAATTTACAGAGGCTTATGAGGCTGAAGGACTCAAAACAAAGAATAAAGGGAAAAATTCGGATGATGTAAAAAAAGCAAGGGATTATATGTGCCGTACGTATTTTGATGTGAGAGCCTTTGGAGCGGTGATGTCAACAGGAGATGATCCATGCGGCATCGTGAGAGGACCGGTGCAAATTAATTTTGCACGAAGTATTTCACCGATTAATATTCAGGATGTTACAATAACACGTCAGGCACGTACTACAGATGATAGAAAGGAAACCGGAGACACGGAAATGGGAAGAAAAAGTGTGATTCCATATGCGCTTTATCGGGCAGAAGGCTATGTGTCCGCGGCACTGGCAAACAAATCAACAGATCTTTCGGAAGAAGACATAGAACTTTTATGGACTGCTATTGTAAATATGTTTGAAAATGACCATAGTGCCGCGCGTGGGAAAATGTGTATGAGAAAATTATATGTGTTTAAACATGACAATGTTCTTGGAAATTGTCCATCACATATCCTTTTTGAAAAAATTTCTGTGAGAGAAAAGGAGAATATTCTTCCCAGAGCTTTTGGCGATTATGTCATTGCAGTAGACGAAATTATGCCGGCAGGCGTAGAACTGATTCAGAAAATATGAGTACAGCAGAAATAACAATTCGTTCCATTCAACACTATCTGTACTGCCCGCATCGATGGGGACTTTTGGAAATTGATAAAGCGTGGGCGGAAAATATTTTTGTGACGAAAGCAAATCTTATGCATGACCGAGTGCATGACCCGGATAAAAGTTATACTATGCGTGGTAGAAAAGTAGTTACTTCAGTACCGGTTTATAATGATTGTGATCCATATAATTTGTATGGAATAACGGATTGTCTGGAACTTACTAAAGATAAGTGCGGAGTTTCTGTTAATGAAAGTGAAGAAAAATATCATATCTGTATTGTAGAATATAAACCGACGAAACCGAAAAATGCGGAGTACAGAGAGGATGATCTGATGCAGGTGTTTGCCCAGAAGATCTGTGTGGATTATGTGTTTGGCTGTGACTGTGACGGTATGATTTATTATGCGGATGTGAAAAAACGCGTCGCTTTACCACTGAAAGAGAGTTTTAGGGAATATGACATAAGGCTAAAAAATGTTTTGGAGGAGATGAGAAGGAATCTTGCAACTGGTCATATACCGGGAATTAGAAAAGGTCAAAAGTGTAGTGGGTGTTCGATGAAAGATTTATGTATGCCGTCTACGAAACCGATAAAGGATTTACATGCAGAGATAGTGAAAATAGGAAAGGCAGAGTTATGAGAAAACTATTAAATACTGTTTATGTTACAAATGAGCTGGCGTATTTAACACTGGATGGTGAAAATCTTGTATGTAAAATTGACGGTGAGATAAAGCTTCGGATTCCTTTTGAGAACATTGAAAATATTGTCTGTTTTAATTATATTGGGTGCTCTCCTGCATTAATGGGTAAGTGCGTAGGGAAAACAATTCCCATTAATTTTATTTCTCCACAGGGCCGATTTTTGGCTAAAGTCTGTGGAGAAACAAAGGGAAATGTTTTTCTGAGGGTGGCGCAGATTGACAGGTTCAGAGAAAGTGCGCTTATTCTTGCTCAAAATACAATGGCTGCAAAATTAAGTAATACACGTCAGTTGATACGTCGTACACTTCATGATAATGCTGAATTGCGAGGAGACGAAGAAATCCAAAAAGTTGTACAAATCCTGACATCAGGAATTGATCAACTGTACAAGGCACAGAGTATAGAGGAAATTGTAGGCATTGAAGGGTATTGTGCCAAGAGTTATTTTTCTATTTTTAATAAGCTGATTACAAATAAGAAAGTACCATTTACATTTAAGCTTCGTACAAAAAGACCGCCCCTTGATCCGATCAACGCAGTATTGTCTTTTGTATACACGCTTGCTACTAGTGAGTTTGCAGCTGCTTTGGAAACGGTTGGACTTGACAGTTACATTGGATATTGCCATACCCTCAAAAGCGGTAGAGTTTCTCTCGCATGTGATTTAGTAGAAGAGGCCCGGTGTCTTATTGAGAGATTTGTAATTACACTTTTAAATTTGCAGATTTTAGGAGAGAAAGATTTTGAACAACAAATTTCAGGAGCAGTGTGGCTAAATGATGAAGGGCGTAAAAAAGTACTTTCACGTTGGCAAGAAAAGAAGCGATCGGATATGCTGCATCCATATCTTAAACAGAAAATTCCGATGGGATTGCTACCATATGTGCAAAGTAATCTTCTGGCAAAATATGTGCGTGGTGACATAGAAGTTTATCCATCATACCTTTTAAAGTAAGTCTGCAAATAAAAAGTCAAGCAGAAATGGAGAAACTTTGAAAACTTTATACAGGTTGAATGAAAGGCATAAAAACAAGATCACCGCAGTGCGCGGGTCTGATATGAGAATGAGAAAGATATTTTTTATCAGCCCGTAATCAATCTGGAAAAACGTGTTTGCCCCGGTAGTTATGTATATGTAATAAGGTTTACCCTGAGCCCGTTTTTTATCCATAAAGGCATAAACAGGATCGTTGCCGACGAACATTTGATCAGGCTGTCTATAATCTGAAAGAGAGCTTTGCGCAGGTAAGGAGAACTTTCTTCCAGGCCCGTACACTTTTCTGAACATGCTGTCCACAATCGTTCTTTCCGGTGTCAACACCTGCAAAGGCGGTAAGGGCTTCGCGGTGGGTAAAGCGGGAAACATCTCCAATCCCGGTCATAGGCTGTAGAAGCAAGCTCATTCATTTTCAGGCGAAAGGATTCCACGGTTTCAAATGCAGTATCCAGCAATGCTACAGACTGCAATATCAACAGTTTTTGATATCATCCTTTGGGAATACGGCGATCAGGTGGAAAGAAAGATAAGGGGGGTTCTCAGCTTTCTCTACATGGAAGTAATAGCTCCTGCATTTGCACCAGCTCTGATAATGCGCTGTATAAGCATTTAGAGATACCGAGCGGACACAATCCACATGCCGGTAGGTATGGACACAATCCATCCGTTTCAGCAAGAAGGGAAATAAGATTGTTTTTCATGGCAGTTTTCTGGACCATACTGCCATCACTGCGGGCAGGCCTGTCAAAGAAATCATTCGCTCCCGGATAGGCCTGGTATAGAAGCCGGATTGCCAGTTCATAGTATCTGCCCGTGTGGCTCCATACAAACCTTAGTTTCACCATCAAAATCTTGGAACCGTTTGAACAGGCAGTTTATGGCAGACTGAGTGTGTAGGATATCCCAAGGGGCATGGTTACCGCGTTGCCCGGTCTTCGGATAGTGACAGTGCTTTTTCTTTTAGAAACATTAATACCAACAGCGTTTATAATAGAAACTCCTTTGTAATGTAATAGCAATGGGCAATACCAGTATTGTCATTGCCTATTCAATCTGCTGGGTGTTTTACACAAACGCCCAAGGGTTCAACCTGCATGAAACGAATGTTGCGAATGAGGGGATGGTTGGTTGACTTGCTTACGGAAGTAAAGTCCTGGGAGGTGAAGGCCAGATCTATCGCACCATTCATTCTAACAGCTTAGGCAACAAGATGGGTAATCCCATACTGGCTGTAAGGGATATTAACCATAAATATATTGTAGTAGAAGGTGATTCAATTATGATGGTTATAATCAGCTATGATGTAAGTACTGCAAGTTCGTCAGGCAGAACTCGACTGAGAAAAGTAGCAAAAGAGTGTCAAAATCATGCTCAAAGAGTTCAAAATTCAGTCTTTGAGGCTGATCTTGATTATTCTGCCTTTTTGCGTTTAAAAGATAAGCTATTAAAATTAATTGATCCAGATTGTGATAGCTTAAGATTTTATTATTTAGGAAATAATTGGGAAAAAAGAATTGAACATATAGGTGCAAAGAAAACATACAATCCAGAAGGTGTAATAATTATATAAATAATGTTGGCGAAGGTTCGGTGTTGGACAAGTGGGCGGGAGGTTCGCCTAAAAATAGTTGCAATTTTGTCATAATAAAGTAAAATATTTAATGTTTATTTAGTCCGTTCCTAAATGTGGGATATGTGGCTGCTGTTTTCTACTAAATATAGCAGTCACGTCCCGCGAGGGACGTGTGAGTAGAAATTGTACAGTTCATAGTCTGGGTATATGTGTTCAAGTCACGTCCCGCGAGGGACGTGTGAGTAGAAATATTCTCTCCCCAATTTCTTTTACCACGTCAACCGGTCACGTCCCGCGAGGGACGTGTGAGTAGAAATGCAGCATCCGCATGTAGGTGTAGTTTTCGTGTACCGTCACGTCCCGCGAGGGACGTGTGAGTAGAAATGTTTACATATACTATATTATCACAGTATATACACGTCACGTCCCGCGAGGGACGTGTGAGTAGAAATCTGTCTGACAATATTTCTTCAGCTGGCCCCGATCGTCACGTCCCGCGAGGGACGTGTGAGTAGAAATTCTCATGGCGGCATTCCGCAAGGGCAAAATGTCTGGTCACGTCCCGCGAGGGACGTGTGAGTAGAAATTAACTACATTTAAGAGAGCAGAAATAATCATTCTTGTCACGTCCCGCGAGGGACGTGTGAGTAGAAATGCCCTGTACGACAGTCCCATCAATTGACAAATCCGTCACGTCCCGCGAGGGACGTGTGAGTAGAAATGCATTCTTGTTACGAATACGCAAATTGATGGGTTGGTCACGTCCCGCGAGGGACGTGTGAGTAGAAATAGCCCCCTCATCATCCATCCATCAATCCACCCCAGTCACGTCCCGCGAGGGACGTGTGAGTAGAAATAGTGTATTAACTGATGAACCCGATAAGTATTCTAGTCACGTCCCGCGAGGGACGTGTGAGTAGAAATTCTGCTAAAATGAAACAAAGTAAGAAAGACCCTGGTCACGTCCCGCGAGGGACGTGTGAGTAGAAATATCAATGAAATAAAGCACACCCTCTATACCATTTGTCACGTCCCGCGAGGGACGTGTGAGTAGAAATACACATAACCCAATCGGATTCATCCAATTAGATTCGTCACGTCCCGCGAGGGACGTGTGAGTAGAAATATGTATTTTATTATGGGTCGGATTTATCGATTGAGTCACGTCCCGCGAGGGACGTGTGAGTAGAAATGATTATGATGGTGTAATTAATCCATCATCTGGGGTCACGTCCCGCGAGGGACGTGTGAGTAGAAATCTTTTAGTAAATCTTATGGCGTTGCGTTAAATGTGTCACGTCCCGCGAGGGACGTGTGAGTAGAAATAGGTGGTTCAGGAAGCTGTTCCGTTTGCGGTGGCGGTCACGTCCCGCGAGGGACGTGTGAGTAGAAATACGCTGACAGAGCAATAAAAACGCCCCAACCATGTCACGTCCCGCGAGGGACGTGTGAGTAGAAATTTTAAGCTGCCTGTATTTCCAACCGATTGTTTCAAACGTCACGTCCCGCGAGGGACGTGTGAGTAGAAATATGAGTTATAATATTAAAATTAAACATTACAAGCGTCACGTCCCGCGAGGGACGTGTGAGTAGAAATCTTTAATTCCTTCCGCCGTTCCTTTGGGCAGCATGTCACGTCCCGCGAGGGACGTGTGAGTAGAAATTCGTCTACTACGTTTTTCGTATCCAATTTGATTGTCACGTCCCGCGAGGGACGTGTGAGTAGAAATGATTATCATGATAAGGCTGTGTTGCGCTGTGATTGTCACGTCCCGCGAGGGACGTGTGAGTAGAAATTTGGTACTCCAGCCTGTTCCATAACCCAGGAAACGTCACGTCCCGCGAGGGACGTGTGAGTAGAAATAGTATTCGTGACAAGGATGCAAGCAGGATAGTAGGGTCACGTCCCGCGAGGGACGTGTGAGTAGAAATCGCTTTCACCTTCGACCGTTACCGTATCAATACGTCACGTCCCGCGAGGGACGTGTGAGTAGAAATAATTGCCCCAGATCAAGACACCAGTTTTCAAACGTCACGTCCCGCGAGGGACGTGTGAGTAGAAATTTTTAGAGGGAGGACTTACCTATAATACAGATCAGTCACGTCCCGCGAGGGACGTGTGAGTAGAAATAATTTTCACCCCAAAAATGGCCCAAAAATCACCGTCACGTCCCGCGAGGGACGTGTGAGTAGAAATCTAACATTTCGTTATCTTCCAATTTTGTCACCTGTCACGTCCCGCGAGGGACGTGTGAGTAGAAATTGGAAGCCCGTAACGATTCTTTGCGTCCCAGCAGTCACGTCCCGCGAGGGACGTGTGAGTAGAAATTCCTACGACCATAGAAGGATACAAGGTAATCAAAGTCACGTCCCGCGAGGGACGTGTGAGTAGAAATATTTTGCGCGTCGAGGGTTTCTCCGTGAAGCGCCGTCACGTCCCGCGAGGGACGTGTGAGTAGAAATTTTTCGATAGTTGCGAAATTGCGTATTGACAGTTGTCACGTCCCGCGAGGGACGTGTGAGTAGAAATTCCTACAGGATATTTAAATTTTTTCATCACAAAGTCACGTCCCGCGAGGGACGTGTGAGTAGAAATATCACTATTAGTATATACTTTCGGCTTTCCTACGTCACGTCCCGCGAGGGACGTGTGAGTAGAAATTTTCTAGACTACGGATATAAATCCTCTGACATCAAGTCACGTCCCGCGAGGGACGTGTGAGTAGAAATTGGATACGGAAACGATTGGGCTTGATGGCGAAATGTCACGTCCCGCGAGGGACGTGTGAGTAGAAATTAATTGCTTCATTCTCCGTCATGGTTATCGCCCGTCACGTCCCGCGAGGGACGTGTGAGTAGAAATTTTATCGCCGTATCACGGAATCCGGGGTTACAAGTCACGTCCCGCGAGGGACGTGTGAGTAGAAATTTTTTGTGTACGTGACACAAACATTTTCCGAGGCGTCACGTCCCGCGAGGGACGTGTGAGTAGAAATTCAATCGACATTCCCCGGATACTATTCCGGTGCCGGTC
Source organism: uncultured Lachnospiraceae bacterium (assembly GCA_902476645.1). Taxonomy (GTDB): domain Bacteria; phylum Bacillota; class Clostridia; order Lachnospirales; family Lachnospiraceae; genus CABSEG01. Next base: position 51,062 of record CABSEG010000004.1, read on the forward strand.
ACGTCCCGCGAGGGACGTGTGAGTAGAAATTTCCAGGCCCATAACTGCCCCCATCATGAGGCCGGTCACGTCCCGCGAGGGACGTGTGAGTAGAAATCCGGCATTGGCAGTTTTGCTGTCTAGCTGGCTGGTCACGTCCCGCGAGGGACGTGTGAGTAGAAATTTTCCGGGATGGGAAAAGACGCGGAGGACGAAGTGTCACGTCCCGCGAGGGACGTGTGAGTAGAAATCAAACAATTGTTTCCACCTCCTCGTCCCCCAGGTGTCACGTCCCGCGAGGGACGTGTGAGTAGAAATTTACATCCGCGATAATGCAATTTAGCCTTTCCCCGTCACGTCCCGCGAGGGACGTGTGAGTAGAAATGCAGGGGTAGGAGGGTTCCCAAAAATTTTTTTTGTCACGTCCCGCGAGGGACGTGTGAGTAGAAATAATACTCGTACTAACTATCTGTCTGTCGGTCATGGTCACGTCCCGCGAGGGACGTGTGAGTAGAAATGCCACCCCCATCGAAACCGATCTGCTCGCTGAAGGTCACGTCCCGCGAGGGACGTGTGAGTAGAAATGCGCTAGATACTTCGTGCCGCCGAATATATTTTGTCACGTCCCGCGAGGGACGTGTGAGTAGAAATATAAATATTCTCCTACATTATCAGAAATAGCCGAAGGTCACGTCCCGCGAGGGACGTGTGAGTAGAAATCTGATCGCGATGAAGGAAGACGGGAAACTCTATTTGTCACGTCCCGCGAGGGACGTGTGAGTAGAAATTTAAATATTAATGAAAATAAAGGCTATGAGACGTTAAGTCACGTCCCGCGAGGGACGTGTGAGTAGAAATAAACCGTCATGGTGGTTGCAAATGTTTTTGTCAAGGTCACGTCCCGCGAGGGACGTGTGAGTAGAAATTATTAGAGGAGTTAAAAAAGAAAATGGTTGTCACTGTCACGTCCCGCGAGGGACGTGTGAGTAGAAATCGAAAAGGATATAGAAATCAGAGCCATCGCTTTGTCACGTCCCGCGAGGGACGTGTGAGTAGAAATGGAAAGAATATCCCCACCAAGACCAAAATTTTTTGGTCACGTCCCGCGAGGGACGTGTGAGTAGAAATACTATAAGGTGAGTAGCGCATGACGCCGTGTCTTGTCACGTCCCGCGAGGGACGTGTGAGTAGAAATATCAGATCATTAGTTAGACTATTATCTGCCATAAGTCACGTCCCGCGAGGGACGTGTGAGTAGAAATTTAATATTGTCAATATTAGTTGACCATTTTTTCAAAGATATCACGAAATATGCTTATAAATACTAATCTAAAAATGAGCCATTTTTATTCTAAACGCTAACTTGAAAGTGAGCCACGTAAAAATTACTCTGAATAAAAGTCTTTTTATTTGGAGGGAAATAAGCAATTTGGTGGTATGTCAAGAGATAGTATCAACAGGTCCTTAATAATACGTCATCGATTTCGCAAATAATGTAGGAAATGTGGAAAGTATAATACAGCATTCAGTTATATAGAAAAATAAAGGGTATTATGATAAAATTTAAAATATATGTTTAGGGAGAAGATCGTTCAGGAAAATAATTATAAGTGAGTTGATATTTTTTAACCGAAAGATGATGCTGGATTAAGGTGGTAAGTATGTTTAAGATAACAGAAGGTGACATTAAAAAGCAAATATACGGAGACGAAAGTTATCTGTCAAATTGGCCAATGCTTTACATATTAGAAAATGGAAAACAAGCATATATCGGGCAATCAAATCATGTGATAAATCGTATGTCTCAACATTATCATTCTATAGATAAGCGTATTTTTAATAAAGTACATTTTATCTATTCTTCGAAATTTAATCAATCAGTTACGTTCGATTATGAAGCGAAACTCATTCAGTATATTGTTGCGGATGAACTATATGAGGTTCGCAATAAAAATGCTGGGATGGCTGATAAAGAATATTACGGAAAAAAAGAATATGATGAAAAATTCCATGTTTTGTGGCGAACTCTGCAGAAGTCAAAATTAGTTAGGCATTCTTTGGAAGAACTTGAAAATTCTGATTTGTTTAAATATTCACCTTTCAAAGAGTTGAATAACGATCAGAGAGCAGCGGTGGAAAAAATTATGGAATTTTTAAAAAAGGAAGATAATCAAACAATCGTTGTAAATGGAATGCCTGGAAGTGGAAAGACAATTGTTGCAATTTTTTTAATGAAATATCTGAAAGACAGTGAAGAATTCAGAGAAAAGAAAATTGGTTTTGTAGTGCCTCAAACTTCATTAAGAAAAACATTGAAAGGGATTTTTAAAAGCATTTATGGATTAAAAGCATCAGATATCTTATCTCCATCGGATGTAACAAAACAGTATTACGATATATTGCTTGTGGATGAAGTACACAGGCTTCATCAATATAAGAATATTTCATATATGGGTCCCTTTAAGGCATGTTGTGAGCGCATAGGTTTAACTACAGAAAGTGACGAATTAGACTGGATTCTGCACCAATGCGAATGTCCTATACTATTTTATGACGAAATGCAGGTGGTAGGCCCATCGGGAATTGATGTACAAAGATTTCGCAGGAAGATGAAGAAAGACCAATCAAAACGTATTTTAACGTATTTTAATCTCCTTACCCAAATGAGAGTAAGAGGTGGAAACGACTATATTTCCTACGTCAGAGAATTATTATCTGGAACTGTGAAAGAGAAGAAGAAGTTCTCTAATTATGATTTGATCATTGTGACAGATTTTAAGAAATTTAATCAGATAATGTATCGAAAAGAAAAAGAAGTTCAGCTCGTAAGAATGGCGGCGGGATATGCATGGGATTGGATCAGTAAAAAAAATAAATCATTATACGATATTGAAATTCAAGGAATTAAAAAACAATGGAACCATTGTACAGAGGGATGGGTTCTTTCTAAAGAAGCAATAGATGAAGTTGGCTGTATACATTCTACTCAGGGATACGATTTGAATTATGGCTTTATAATTATGGGGAATGAAATAGGCTATGATACAGATAAAAAACGTATCATCATTCGACCACAAGAGTATTTTGATCAAAACGGTAAAAAAACAGCAGATTATGGAGAACTGTTAGAGTATATTCAGCATATTTATTATGTACTGATGACTAGAGGAATTCAAGGCACATATCTTTATATATGTGATCCTGATTTGAAAGAATATTTTTCGCAGTATATAGATGTACAGTAAGAAAAAGAGGAGGTCTATATGAAACAGGAAACAATAGATGAAGTATTGAAGTTTAGAGACGACAGGAACTGGAAACAGTTTCATAACCCGAAAGATCTGGCAATTTCCATCAGTCTGGAGGCGGCGGAACTGTTGGAAGTCTTTCAGTGGAGTGCAGATGATGTCTGGTGTGAGGAGAAAAAAGACAAGGTTAGGGAAGAACTGGCAGACATACTGAATTACTGTATTTTAATGGCAGATACCTGCGGATTGGACCTAGATGAGATCATCCAAGAAAAGGTGAAGAAGAATGCTAAAAAGTATCCGGTAGAAAAAGCATACGGACACAAAGAAAAATATACTGAGCTGGGAAAATAACATGCAGCTACCACATTCTGATATATTGGATATTGCCCATTTCTCCAGATTGTTTGATAACAAAAGCGAGTGTTATAAATTGTTCTGGTTTCAGGCGATTGCACGGAAGATAAAGGAAGGACAGCAAACAATTACATTTGAAGTATTAATTGATGAAATGATTGCAGACGCCTGGTATATGGTTATGGAGTACCGATTGAATCTCGTACCTAATGATGCGCTGGAACGGGTGGTTCACCGGCTGGGTGAAATCAGTAACATGAAATCCTGTGAGAAGAAAGAGGTTGTTCTGAAATATCTGGAAGCCTGTAAGGATAAGGAAGTCATTAGCATGAAGCGGACTTTAACTCAAAATGTTCCGTATCGTTTACAGACACCTTTTATGGAATCCATGAAAGGGAAAGAGTGGAACAGATCCGAAAAAAATCTTGAGGAAAGAATCAATCAGGAACAAAGGCTGATATATTATTTTTTACAATTCAGTGGCCTGAACATACAAATCCAGATACAGAAAAAATGGGCAGATTATCATTGAACGGAATTATGAAATGATACATGGATGGGTGGAATGGAATCTGATTCAGTATCTTCAGAGAAGGAACCCCAGCGTCCCGGGAATCGTGGACAAGCTTTATCCGCCGAAAGAGCGGAACTTGGAAAAGGTGAAAAAGTATTGGAAAATGCTTGTTTCCATAAAATCTGTCTGCGAAATCTATGGGGATAATCCACTTAGTGAAAAGAATATTTCCATTGATCATTTTGTACCATGGTCTTATGTGGCACATGATGAATTGTGAAATCTGACCCCTACCATCCGAAGCATCAACAGCAACAGCCTTCCGGACTGGAATAGGTATTTTCCAATGTTATGTAAAATGGAATATTTATCCTATGAATTGACATGGGAATATCCGGAAGTACATAAAGCCTTTGACAAATGTGCGAAAGAGCATCTGAACAATCCAGAGATCAAGTATAAGCTTTATCAGAGAGGACTGTCGGAAGCGGCAGCGGACGAGACACATGCTGCTTCCAGAAACATGGATATCAGGTGACTGCCTGAGAACCTTAAATAATCTCTGCAGGAAGATACAGAAAGTATTTTCAGAAGAAATTGTATGTTCAGATATTCAGAACTATTAGCCGACGGAACGGCATGGCAGAATCTGATTTTTACCGTTGTTAAGTCAAGATGTTACCGAATGAGGAGCAGACTGTATGTTAAAAAATGGAATATATGAACAGATAGTAAATACAAAGATTAATAGAGAATTGCAACAACTTGACTTAGAAAAATATGATATTGAATTAGAAAAGCTTTATGCAGAGGATGCGAGGCGGATCCTCACCATATACATATCGTATGTAATTAATCAGGCACTGCAATATTTAAGAGACAGTTTCCCCTCTTCAATGGCAAGTGAGTCACTGCTGTCTCAAATCCGTCTATGTAATGAAATTGTTCGGGAAATTGCAGAACATACGAAGGAACCTGAGTTTGAGGATAATTTGATCCTTGAAAAAGGAGAGGTACTAACTTCACTATATGAAAAAATGAATTCAGCAAGAAGCATCCGATCTGTGAAGGCGGTACATCCGGAGACATCAATCGTTGAAAATGCTTTATTTACTGGGTCTACAAATGAGCCAAGCATGCTTTCAGAATTGAAAAAAGAGATTCTATCATCGGATTCTATAGATCTTCTCGTATCGTTTATCAGGTGGAGTGCAATACGTCCGCTTTATACAGAGCTGAAAACTTTTACGAAGAGGGATGGAGTGAGATTGCGTGTCATTGCGACAACATATATGCGGGCAACAGAGTATAAGGCGATTACTGCATTGGCTGAACTTCCCAATACTGAAGTTAAGATCAATTATGAAACAAACCATGCACGCATGCATGCAAAAGCATATCTGTTTAAAAGAGACACTGGCTTTTCTACTGCATATATTGGATCCTCAAATCTGTCTAAATCAGCATTGACCAACGGGCTGGAATGGAATGTGAAAGTAACGGAAAAGGAATCGTTTGATATTGTGAGAAAAATTTCTGTTATGTTTGAAAGCTATTGGAATGATGCTTCCTTTGAGATCTTCGATCCGACCCAGTCGGATTGCTGTGAAAAATTACAGGGTGAATTAGCAAAAGTCTCAGGAGAAAAGGGGACGGAGAGAAAGCTTCAGGTGGATGTCCGGCCATATGCTTATCAGCAGGAAATTTTGAATAACCTGGACGCAGAAAGAGAAGTATATGGTCATTATCATAATCTGATCGAGGCGGCTACAGGTGTTGGGAAAACAATGATAGCAGCCTTTGATTATAAAAAGTTCAAGGAGAAGCATACAAGAGCTCGGTTATTATTTGTAGCCCACAGAAAAGAAATTCTTGAGCAGAGCATTCAAAAGTTTCAAGAAGTCCTGAATGATTTTAACTTTGGTGAGCTGTATGTTGATGGTCGCAAGCCATCGGATGTTGAACACTTATTTATCAGTATTCAGTCATTTAATTCGGCAAAACTTGCACAACGGACCAGTGAAGATTATTACGATTACATTATCGTAGATGAATTTCATCATGCTGCTGCAGCGTCGTATCAGGAACTGCTCGCATACTATAAGCCAAAGATTTTACTGGGACTGACAGCCACGCCTGACCGTTTGGATGGGAAAGATATATTGAAGTATTTTGATGGGCGTATTGCATCCAAATTATTATTGGGGGAGGCAATTGACCGGAATCTGTTAAGTCCTTTTCAATATTTTGGCGTGACGGATGAGACGGATTACAGAGGATGCAAATGGATGCGCGGCAGGTATGATGTATCCGAGTTGGAAAAAGTATATACTGCGGATACAAGACGGTGTGCATTGATTTTAAATAGTGTGAAAAGATATGTGACGGATATTACCGCTGTAAAAGGATTGGGATTCTGTGTCAGTGTTGCCCATGCAAATTATATGGCTAAGTATTTCAATCAGAAGGGAATTCCGTCCATTGCACTATCAGCTAAGAGCGCAGATGATGTTCGAAATAAAGCAAAAGAAAAACTCCTCAGTGGAAAGATCAATTTTATTTTCGTCGTGGATCTTTACAATGAGGGAGTTGATATTCCGGCGATTGATACGGTTTTATTCCTCAGGCCGACCGAAAGTGCAACTGTATTTTTGCAGCAGCTGGGCAGGGGATTGCGTCTCTGTCCAGGAAAAGATTGCTTAACCGTTCTCGATTTTATCGGTCACGCAAATAAGAAATATAACTTTGCAATGAAATTTGAGGCTATAGTCGGAAAAGGACGAAAATCAATTCGAAAACAGGTAGAGAATGGTTTTAGTAATTTACCACGTGGCTGTTATATTGAGCTTGAAAAATATGCAAAAGAGTATATTTTAGAAAATTTGAAGCAGACAGACAATAATAAAAAGGCTTTGATTGAAATGGTACGTACTTTTGAGGAAGATACCGGTCTGCCATTAAATCTGGAGAACTTCCTGACAGAATATAACATGTCTCTGTATGAATTTTATCAAAATACAGGAGCAAGATCATTATTCCGATTTAAAAAATGGGCCGATCTGATCGAGGATGACAGAGATGTTGATGATAAAATTTATGGTATGCTGACGGGACTGTTTCATGTTAATTCGAAAAGACTGTTGGATTACTGGATTCGCTACATTAATGGGGATACATCAGCTTGTTCTGATGAAGAAAAAATAATGCGCAATATGCTGTATTACACCTTTTATAAAAAATATCCGGGGAAATGCGGGTTTAAAGATATTGACGAAGGAATCCATTCTGTACTTTGTGAGCCTTTCGTCAGAGATGAGGTTCTACAGATACTGGAATATAACCGCAGACATATTGGATTCGTTGCCGGAAGAAACGAGTATTCGTATGTTTGCCCGCTTGATTTATATTGCAGATATAATATAAATCAGATCATGGCGGCGTATGGGGTGTTTACAGATACAGAGTCGCCTGAATTCCGGGAAGGTGTGAAGTACTTAGAAAATAAAAGGACGGACATTTTTCTGATCAATCTGAACAAATCTGAGAAAGATTTTTCACCATCAACAATGTATGAAGACTATGCAATCAACGATACACTGTTCCATTGGCAAAGCCAGAGCCGGGACAGAGAAAGCAGCGCCAAAATTCAGAGATACATTCACCATAAAGATACAGGTAATATGATATCCCTATTTGTTCGGGAATACAAAAAAATCGGTTCATATACCGCACCCTATATATTCCTGGGAAATTCAGATTATGTGCAGCATGAGGGGGAAAAACCGGTCAGTTTTATCTGGAAATTACATAATCCGCTGCCTGCAGATTTACTTCCAAAGGCGAATAAAAGTATTGTAATGTAGGAAACCGGTTTGACAGAGGAGTTGATTAGTTTATGAAAACAGTCAGAGTGACTGCGACTGTCATTCGTGATAATGACAGAATAGAACTGGCCAATAAAAGGAGTATGAAGCTGCTAAGTAGTTGACAAGTGAAAAACTGTACAGCGTAGAGTGGCTTCCGGCGGATGTGAGATTGCTTGAAAAGATAAAGGAAAAACTGTGAGGATAAAATCGTCAGTGCTGTCCATAATCAGTACTCGTCTTTGGGCTCGTTTTGTCCTGTGGTGTCAGAACCTGTAAAGCCTTATTTTTCAAGGGCACTGAAAAAGTCTGATTTTAAAAAAGAATTGGGCTTTTTTTAGTGTCGCATTATATCTGAGTAAACAACTTCGGAAAGAGATTTATAAAATAGCTTTTGCATTATCAGAGAGATTTCCGTAGAAACCATCTTTGGAAGCAGGGCTGGATGAAGAGATTGACTATACTAAGGAGCTGCTCCGGGCTTTGGAGGAAGGAATAGAAGCCTGTGGAAACAAAAAGATACAGAAACTCCCGCAGAAGATAACAGAACTGCTTGAAGACGAACGTCTCATTGCCGGGATCAGTGTAATGGAGGGAGGCGTACCGGATGACCAGGAATTACCGAAACTGATAGAAAAAGCAAAGGAAAATGGAAGTTCTTCAGTGCCCTTGATTTTACAGGGTTAAAAAAATATGAAAAAATTAGCACTCACCTCTTGACAGTGCTAATAATATGTGCTATAAAATATATAACAAATAAAACAAGCAACACAAACAAGCAATTGTTTGGATGATATAAAGGAGGAAGGACTTATGTTATTTGGAAACAGAGCTTTTGATTTATTTGATGAGATGTTTAGGGATCCGTTTTTTGGAAGAACTTATGATAATGCAGATACACAGATTATGAAAACGGATGTACAGGAGAACGATCAGGCTTACGTCATTGATATGGAGCTGCCGGGATATGCAAAAGAAGATGTAAAGGCTGAGTTAAAGGACGGCTATTTGACGATTACGGCCAGCCGGAACCAGAACAATGATCAGAAAGACGGCAACGGACGTTATATTCGCAGGGAGCGCTATACGGGAACCTGTAAGAGAACCTTCTATGTGGGCGAGAGTGTAAGCCAGGAGGACATCAAAGCCGGATTTAAGGACGGTATTTTGAGACTGGCGATCCCCAAAAAGGAACTGCAGCCGGAGAAAGATCAGCCGAAATTGATTACCATTGAATAACCACAGAAAAACGGCCTGACTGCCTGAAACAGGCAGTCAGGCCGTTTTCAGGCCCTTTTCGTTGTAATTACCATGAAAAGATAGGACAGTGTTTTTTAGCGGCAGAACAAAGAAGAGATGATACCTTTTTTGTTCTGCTTTTTTCATATGAGAAAAAGGATATTTGTATACTCTATGGGTGTAGGCAGTTTTTTGTTATGGAGATTCGTAGGTGTACGGGGGTATAAAAATACGTTGCTATTTTCTGATAAAAGGGTTATCTTAATAAGCAGACGGAGGTGAGGGAAATATGAGAGCCTGTGAACGCTTTTTAGAATATGTAAAAATTCCAACGGCCAGCCGGGAAGAAAGCGAATCTGTGCCAACCACCGGGGAGCAGTTTGCGCTGGCGAAGCATTTGGTAAAAGAGCTGAAGGGGCTTGGCTTGGAAAATGCCAGGGTGGATGAGCGATGCTATGTATATGCAAGTCTGCCAGCCACAAAAGGATATGAGGATGTGCCGGCGCTGGGATTTATCGCCCATATGGATACGGTATGGGACGAAGGACGCGGAGCGAATCCCCTGGTATGGGAAAATTACGACGGAAAGGACGTGTCCCTGGGAGACAGCAAAAGGGTGCTGACGGCGGACAGGTTTCCGGATCTTCCCTCCCTGAAAGGCAGAACACTGATTACCTCCGACGGGACTTCGATTTTGGGCGCGGACGATAAGGCGGGGATTGCGGAGATTATGACCATGGCGGAGAGAGTGGTGACAGAGGGGATTCCACACGGAAAGCTATGTATTGGATTTACGCCGGATGAAGAGGTGGGAAGAGGCGCCGATTATTTTGATATCCTTAGAGTTGGGGCAAATTTTGCCTACACAGTGGATGGGGGAGCCGAGGGGGAGATTGAGTATGAAAATTTCAATGCTTGCTCGGCCACATTCGAGATTCAGGGAGTCAGTGTCCATGCGGGAAGCGCGAAAGGTGTGATGGTCAATGCCAGCCTGCTGGCTATGGAGATTAATGCTATGCTTCCGGAACATGAGACGCCTGCGGACACGGAAGGATATGAGGGCTTTTACTGCCTGGAGAAGATGGAAGGAAACATTGAAAAGGCAACGCTTTCTTATATTGTGCGGGATCATGATTGGGAGACGTTTCAAAAACGTCAGCAAACGTTGCGGGATATTGGGACAGCCATGCAGAGAAAATATGGCCGCGAGTCCGTCACGCTGACAGTACGGGAGCAATACCGGAATATGGCAGAGAAAATCAGGCCCTGCTACCATTTGATTGAGCAGGCTATAGAAGCTGCCAGGCGTGCGGGTGCAGAGCCTAAGGTGGTGCCTATCCGTGGGGGCACAGATGGAGCCAGACTCAGTTATATGGGGCTTCCCTGCCCAAATCTCGGAACAGGGGGCTATGCCTTCCACGGACCCTATGAGCATATCACGGCAGAGGGGATGGACAAAGTAGTAGACATGCTTTTATACCTGGCGGATGGGAGGTATGGGCATGGAGCTGTTTGACATCCTCACGCCGGACGGAAAACCCACGGGAGTGGTCAAAGAGCGCTCCTTCGTTCACCGGGATGGCGATCTGCATGGAACCGTCCATATATGGCTGGTTCGCAAAAACCATCTTTGCAGATGGGAGATTCTGTTGCAGAAAAGAAGTGCACAGAAGGATTCCTTTCCAGGTTGTTATGATATTTCCTCTGCTGGCCATATTCTGGCTGGCGAAGGATTTAAAGAAAGCGCTGTTCGTGAGCTGAGAGAAGAACTGGGCATTGACGCAAGAACAGAAGAGCTTTGCTTTGTGGGAATGTTCCGGGCCAGATATGTGGGGGAATTTCATGGAAAACCCTGGAAGAATGATGAGTTAAGTGCTGTCTACGTGCTGTATCGGGATATTGAGCCTGCCGGAATGCAGATTCAGAGGGAAGAACTTTCCCAAGTACGATGGATGGAATATGAGACATGTATGGAAAATCTGAACAATCCGGAATTTCCAAATTGTATATATGAAGACGAATTAAAAATGCTGGGAGCGTATTTATATGGGAAAAGAAATGAAGACGAATGCCATGCGGATTTTGGACCGAAATAAGATTCCGTATGAGATGATCAATTATGAGTGCGGAGAGTTTATCGATGGATTACATACGGCAGAGCTGACAGGCGCGCCGGTGGAACAGTCTTTTAAGACCTTGGTAGCCATGGGAAAGAGTGGGCAGTACTATGTATTCGTCATCCCCATTGCCATGGAGGTGCGGTTAAAGTCTGCGGCAAAGGCGGTGGGAGAAAAGTCTGTGGAGATGATTCATGTGAAGGATATCACCAAAGTTACCGGCTATGTGAGAGGAGGGTGCAGTCCCCTGGGGATGAAAAAGCAGTATCCCACGGTCATTGACAGCAGTGCTCAGGCGTATGAGAAGATTTATGTGAGCGGTGGGCGCATTGGTTCCACTATAGCGGTGGAGCCTCGAGCTCTGGCCAAAGTAGTGGGAGCATCCTTTGAAGAAATTGCGGAAAATAAGGTTTCCTAGTTGAAATCTCCTGGTTTTTATGCTATAGTCTTTCCAGCGCGGCCACTTGTACGCCGCATACTCTGGAGAGTCTCATGGAACGAGCGCCGAAGGTGTACGGCAGAAGAGCTGCCAATCTCTCAGGCAAAAGGACAGAGCATATCTGTATAGGTTCTACTCTTTAGAGGGCTGATGATAAATCAGCTCTTTTTGTGTTGTAAAAGAACGGATACAAGGGAAAGGAAAGAGAAACTATGTTAAGTAAAGTGAATGAATGGCTGGTAGCCATCGACAATTTTGTCTGGGGCGTACCGCTGATTGTGATGATCCTTCTGGTCGGCATTTATCTGACGATTCGTCTGAGAGGACTTCAGATTACAAAGCTGCCAAAGGCGCTGAAGTATATGTTTCAGAATGAGGCGGACGGCGACGGGGAAGTGAGCAGTTTTGCCGCTCTGTGTACGGCCCTTTCGGCTACTATTGGAACCGGGAATATTGTGGGAGTAGCCACAGCGATTGTGGCAGGAGGCCCGGGAGCCTTGTTTTGGATGTGGATTGCCGCCCTGTTTGGCATGGCCACCAAATATGCGGAGGGCGTGCTGGCGGTTAAATACCGGGTGGTGGCGAAGGATGGTCATGTGCTTGGTGGTCCCTTCTATTATATACAGAATGGTATGGGCATGAAGTGGAAATGGCTGGCTAAAGTCTTTGCCTTTTTTGGCGTGGGTGTAGGGCTTCTGGGAATCGGTACCTTTACCCAGGTCAATGGGATTGCCAGCGCGGTGAATAATTTTTTTGATCCGGCCAACAGCTGGTGTGTCACAATCCTGGGGAGAGAGTATTCCTGGACCGTGGTTATTGCGGGGGTGATTCTAGCTCTGTGTACAGGACTGGTGATTATCGGAGGCATTAAACGAATTTCCAGTGTCTCCCAGGTTGTGGTGCCATTTATGGCAGTACTTTACGTTTTGGTATGCGTGATTTTGCTGGTGCTTAACTATGACAGGATTCCGGGTGCGTTTGCAGAAATCCTGTCCGGGGCGTTTGGGCTCCGGGCAGCGGCCGGAGGAACTCTGGGAGCCATTATGGTGGCCATGCAAAACGGAATTGCCAGAGGAATCTTTTCCAATGAGGCAGGACTTGGAAGCGCTCCCATTGCGGCGGCAGCGGCCAGGACCAAAGAACCAGCCAGGCAGGGGCTGGTGTCTATGACCGGAACTTTTGTGGATACCCTGGTGATCTGCACCATGACCGGCTTGACCATTGTGATTACCGGAGCCTGGGACGTGGGCCTGGAGGGAGTGGCTGTCACCACCAGGGCGTTTCAGCAGGGATTGCCTTTTCCGAATGAAGTCAGTTCCTTTATCCTGATGATCTGTCTGGTATTTTTTGCCTTTACCACGATTTTGGGATGGGATTATTATAGCGAACGGTGTCTGGAATACTTATGTCATGACAACCGCAAGATCCTGAAGGGATACCGCTGGCTGTATATTCTGGCAGTGTTTATCGGGCCGTTTATGACGGTATCTGCGGTTTGGACTATTGCAGATATCTTCAACGCTCTGATGGCTCTGCCCAACCTGATTGCCATCCTGGCTCTGAGCGGTGTGATTGTAAGCGAGACCAGGAAGTATTTCCGGAAAATAACAGAAGGGATTTAACAGGAGTCATTTCTAATGTTTCTATAAATTCTATTAAATTTATGTCAATCGCTGGTCTTTGGACCAGCGATTTGTTACAATAAAGGAAACAGTATGACGAGAAAGAGTAACGGGCGGAGGAAGAAATATGTCAGGCGAATCGGAAAAAGACTTTGTTAAGTTAGAGGAGGTTTCTAAAATCTATCAGATGGGCGAGGTTCAGATCCGAGCCGTGGATGGAATCGGATTTGCCATCGACAAAGGGGAATTTGTCATCGTCGTGGGACCCAGCGGGGCCGGAAAGACAACGGTGTTAAACATTTTAGGAGGCATGGACACAGCTACCACCGGACGGGTTCTCGTGGATGGTCAGGACATTGCAAAATACAGTCAAAAGCAGCTTACTGCTTATCGGAGAGAAGATATTGGATTTGTGTTTCAGTTTTATAATCTGGTGCCGAATCTGACCGCCAAGGAAAATGTGGAGCTGGCGTTGCAGATCTGTGCCAATCCTCTGGATGCGACCCAGGTGTTAAAAGAAGTGGGGCTGGGTGAGAGGCTGGATAACTTTCCGGCACAGCTTTCCGGCGGGGAACAGCAGAGAGTATCCATAGCCAGGGCTTTGGCAAAAAATCCGAAGCTGATGCTCTGTGATGAACCCACAGGAGCTTTGGACTACCAGACAGGTAAATCTATTTTGAAACTTTTGCAGGATATGTGCCGGGAGAGAGGAATGACTGTGATCGTGATTACCCACAATTCCGCCCTGACACCCATGGCGGACCGGGTGATTAAAATTAAAAACGGAAAAGTTTCTGATATGTATCGAAATCAGGAGCCGGTTCCGGTGGAAGCCATTGAATGGTAAGGTGATGAGAATGAAAAAACGGGCGCTCAGAAAAGACTTTTATATGGAAATCAGAAAAACCTGGAACCGGTTTTTATCCATCTTTTTGATTGTCGCCATGGGGGCAGCGTTTTACTCCGGAATTCAGGCTGCGGCGCCGGATATGCGTAAGACGGGGGACGCTTACTTTGATCGGAAGCAGCTGGCGGATGCTAAGGTGATTGGTACCATGGGTATGACTCAGGAAGATGTTCTCGCCCTGAGCCAGACAGAAGGCGTAAGTGTGGCCGAACCCGGGTATATGACAGACGTGCTTTGTGGGGATGAAAAGAGTAAGCAGGTACTGCATGTGGAGTCGCTGTTGCCCACAATCAACCAAGTGACCGTGACAGAAGGGGCGCTTCCTGAAAAGGAGAACGAATGCCTGATGGATGAGGAATTTGCCAAAGCGAATGGCTATCAGGTGGGAGATTCATTGGCCATCCGGGAAGAGGTGGAAGACGGACAGGAGCGGATGCTAAAGAAGCAAACTCTGACGATTACCGGCCTGGGAAACAGTCCTGCCTATATCTCCTTCGGGAGAGGAAGTACTACGCTGGGAACAGGGGAAGTTTCCGGTTTTCTTTATGTGCCGGAAAAAGCATTTGATTCGGAGGTGTATACCCAAGTCTGGATTTTGGCGGAAGGTGCCGGGGAAACCCAGGCGTTTACCGATGCCTATCAGGAGCTTGTAGATGGATTGGCAGTGACTTTGGAAGATATGCAACAGCAGCGATGCCAGATCAGGCTGGATCAGGTGAAAGCCGATGCAGAGGAGGAGCTTGAAGAGGCGCAGAAGGAGCTTGAGGATGGAAAGCGGGAGGCAGAGGAAGAGCTTGCCGATGCCAAAGAGCAGATTCAGGATGGCAAGAAGCAGCTAAAGGATGGGAAAAAGCAGATGGAGGACGGGGAGCGGCAGCTTGCCGATGCCAAGACACAGCTTCGGACAAAAGAACAGGAGCTTGCCAATGCCAAAGCACAGGTGGAGGATGGAGAAGCGAAGTTGTCCCAGGGAAAGCAGCAGTTGGCAGAGAACCAAGCGAAATATGACACAGAGGCTGCATCGGCACAGAAAACCATCCAAGAAGGAGAACAGGCTTTAAAAGCGGGAAAAAAGCAGCTTAGCGAGGGCAAAAAGGAATACGAGGCC
Organism: uncultured Lachnospiraceae bacterium; assembly: GCA_902476645.1. Taxonomy (GTDB): domain Bacteria; phylum Bacillota; class Clostridia; order Lachnospirales; family Lachnospiraceae; genus CABSEG01. The sequence goes on from CABSEG010000004.1 coordinate 66,455, forward strand.
GGGCAAAAACAGTTCCGGAAAGGGGAACAGGAATACCAGTCCAAACTAGCCGCTTATGAGAAGAGCAAGGCAGAGTATGAATCCGGACTTTCTCAGTATGAGCAGGGGGAGGCCCAGTATGTACAGGGGAAAGCCTCCTATGACTCTCAGCTTGCCAAGTATCAGGCAGCCGTTCAGGCGGGAATGCCGATAGATTCCCAGGAGATGAAGAACGCAAAGGCAAAGCTGGATCAGGCAAAACAGCAGCTGGATACTACCAGAGCTACGCTGGATGCCACCAAGCGGCAGCTAGAGGCGGGAAAGGTACAATTGGATGCGGCGAAACCCCAGCTAGATCAGGCAGGCGAGCAGATTGCGGCTACAAGAAAACAGCTGGAGGCATCTAAGAAGAAGCTGGATTCCTCAGAAAAAACCATAAAAGAGAAAGAAGCCCAGTTGGAGGAAGGCAAAAAAGAACTCTCAGATGGCAAAAAGGCTCTGGAAAGCGCCAGAAGTCAGATCGCTTCCCAGGAGGCACAGCTACAGTCGGCAAAAGAACAGATTGCAAGGGGGGAGACTCAGATTGCCGAGGGGTGGGAAACCCTAAAGCAAGAGGAACAAAAGCTTGAGGATGTGAAAAAAGAGATAGAAGAAAATCAGAAAAAGCTGAAAGATGCGAGAGAAGAGTACCGTCAAGGGAAGCGGGATGCAAGGAAAGAGATTGAAAAGGGAGAACAGGAGCTTGCCAATGCCAGGCAGGATATGGAAGAACTCAAGTTGCCGGAGTGGTACATAACAGATCGGTCAGACTTTCCGGACTACAGTGCCTATGGAGATAATGCCGACCGGGTAAGCAAGATCGGGGAAGTATTCCCGGTGTTATTTTTCTTGGTGGCGGCTCTGATCAGCCTGACCACCATGACCCGCATGGTAGAAGAGGAGCGCATTCAGATCGGAACCTTGAAGGCGCTGGGATACGGGAAGACTTCCATTGCTTGCAAATATCTTTGTTATGCCTTTTTAGCCACGTTGGGGGGCGGTGTATTTGGTATTCTGGTGGGAGAAAAGATTCTGCCATACATCATTGTACGCGCCTACGGGGTGATTTATCATGAGATGGGGGAGGTACTGCTTCCATACCACATGGACTACGCTGCCATTGCCATACTTGCCTCACTGCTGTGCACCATGGGAGCAACCATAGCAGCCTGCAGGCATGCTCTGGCGGACACACCTTCTAATTTAATGAGACCGCCTGCTCCAAAACAGGGGAAGCGGGTACTTTTAGAACGGATTCCCTTCCTCTGGAAGCGTCTTAACTTTACCTGGAAGTCTACGTTCCGGAATTTGCTTCGCTATAAAAAACGGTTTTTCATGACTATATTTGGAATCGGAGGGTGCATGGCTCTGATTCTGGTTGGTTTTGGACTTCAGGATTCCATTATGAATATCGCAAAGTTACAGTATCAGCAGATTCAGACCTATGACAGTCTGGTGGTTTTAAAAGAAGATGCAAGTCAAGAGCAGATTGAGCAGCTGAAACAAGAGCTGGATGGGGAGAACCAGGTGGAACGCTACGGACAGATCTATATGAAGATGTTGGATTTGTACAATGGGAAAAAAGAGGTGAATGTATATCTCATGGTTCCGGAAGAAGCGCAGGAGTTCCAAAACTATGTGCATTTCCGGGATCGGAAGACAAGGCAGCCCTATCAATTGGGGGATGATGGCATTCTTTTGTCGGAAAAAACGGCAAAGCTGCTGGATGTGTCCGTGGGAGATACCTTGGATTTGGCTCAGACGGGGGAGACGCCAAAGGAAGTTACTGTTATGGCGATCTGCGAAAATTACCTGAGCCATTACGCCTATATGACGCCTGCTCTATATGAGAAACTTTACGGGGAAGAGCCGGACTACCGGACGCTGATTCTAAAAATGAAAGAGGGCGTCACCCAGGAAGAGATAGAACAGACCGGAGAGCGGATGCTGTCCGGGGATGCTGCTTTAAGCGTTAGTTATACCGCCACATTGGAGGATCAGCTACACAACATGTTAAGCAGTCTGGATACCGTGATTGCGGTGCTGATCATATCGGCGGGGATGCTGGCTTTTGTGGTGCTGTATAATCTGAATAATATTAATATCAATGAGCGGAAGAGAGAGCTGGCTACTTTAAAGGTACTGGGCTTCTATGACATGGAAGTGGGCGCTTATGTCTACCGGGAGAATATTCTTCTGACCCTGATTGGTTCCATTCTGGGAGCAGGATTGGGAGTGCTGCTACACCGCTTTGTCATTGTGACTGTGGAGGTGGATATCTGTATGTTTGGCAGAAACATCAATCCAGACAGTTTCCTGTATGCAGTATTGTTTACTTTTGCCTTCTCGGCCATTGTAAACGCCGCCATGTTCTTCAAGCTGAAGAAAATAGATATGGTAGAATCACTAAAAAGTGTAGAATAGACAGAGGGAACCTTATGAATTTACCAATTGCATTTACGGAACATATGAAAACCATTCTGGGGGAGGAGTATGAGGAATTTTTAAGCAGTTACGATGCTCCCCGCCATTATGGGCTTCGGGTGAATACATCCAAAATTTCAGAGGAAGAGTTTGAGCGAATTGCCCCCTTTCACCTGACGCCTATCCCGTGGATAGAGAACGGCTACTATTATGAACAGCAGGACCAGCCTTCCCGCCACCCCTTTTATTTTGCGGGTCTGTATTATCTCCAGGAACCAAGCGCCATGACGCCTGCATCCAGGCTGAAGATAGAGCCCGGAGAGCGGGTGTTGGATCTGTGTGCGGCTCCGGGAGGGAAGGCCACAGAGCTTGGGGCAAAGCTAAGAGGAAAGGGCCTTTTGGTGGCCAATGAAATCAGCGCTTCCAGAGCCAAAGCGCTCCTGAAAAATCTGGAGGTTTTTGGAATCCCCAATTTGTTAGTTTTAAATGAAGTGCCCTCAAGGATGGCAGAGCCCTTTGAGGAGTTTTTTGATAAGATTTTGGTGGACGCGCCCTGCTCCGGAGAAGGAATGTTTCGCAAGGAGCCGGAGGTGGCCAGGGTTTGGCAGCCCCAAAAGCCTGCAGACTGTGCCAAGGTTCAAAAAGAGATTATCAAACAGGCAGCCAGGATGCTGCGTCCCGGAGGGAGTCTGCTATATTCCACCTGCACCTTTTCAGAACTGGAAAATGAACAGGTAGTTCAGGAACTTTTGGATACCTGCCCGGAATTTTCCCTCCAGGAAGTAAAGGGATATGAAGGCTTTGCCAAGGGACAACCAGAGCTTGCAGGGGGCAATCCAAAGCTTCAAAGATGCGTGCGTATCTGGCCCCACAGGATGGACGGAGAGGGGCATTTTCTGGCCTTGATGAAAAAACAGGGTTCCACCGACCCAGAGGAGATAAGGACAAAAAACAAAAAACGTATGCCAGGTATGACCAGAGAAGAACAAGATATTTTGCTGGACTTTTTACGGGATGTTTCTATGGAGTTTGAGGTATCCCGTCTGGAGGTGCGAAAGGGGCAGGCCTATTTTTTACCCTCTGTCGATACAGATTGTAAAGGCCTTTCTTTCGTGAGAAACGGTTTGTACCTGGGACAGGTAAAAAAAGACCGGTTTGAACCCAGCCAGGCGCTGGCTATGGCCTTGGGAAAGGCTGGTTATGCGTCTATTGTAGATCTGCCCCACACAGATGAACGGTTGATTCGCTATCTGAAGGGGGAAACCATTGATGTGGAGAATGTGCCAGTGAGAAGAAAAAAAGGCTGGCAGTTGGTGTGTGTCAATGGCTATCCCCTGGGCTGGGGAAAACTGTCCGGGGGTGTTTTAAAAAATAAATACCTGGCAGGGTGGAGACTGCGGGACTAAAGGGGAGCAAAAAAGGCGTGGCAAATTTGCCACGCCCTTTTCAAACGGGAGCCTTTTAGAGGCTTCCGTTCCACATGGAATTATTTTTTGGGAAAAGGAATCCGATGAGGACCACGGAATCCGCGATCGTCCATGGAATCCAACAGGCTGTCTACATAGTCCTCCAGGTCTTCTTCATCCTCATAATCCTCCTCATCCTCCTCTTCAAACAAGTCAATGTCCAAATAAGGATAGGAGGAGACATCCGCCATGCCCTCTGTATACAGGGTGCGAACAATTTCTTCAGCCCTATCCTTTTTTACATGGATACCAAAATCCTCTTCCGGACCACAAAGGGATAATACCTGCTCCTCTGCGTCATACTCTGCCTTGTGCACTTCCATTACGGAAAGAAAATCCTCATCATTTTTATAAAGTACTCTCATCGCATTCTCCTTTAAACAATACTTTTCAGTCACAAGACCATCATACTCGATGTTGGACGGATTGTCACGAACTATTTTTAATAGCGGATTTTTTAGGCAGTGGTAAACCAGGAATAGATGACCTGCCCATATGAGATAAATATTTATATTATACGAAAAAAAAACGGCAGCGCAAGAAATAGGAGAGGCGGGAAGTAAGAAATGGGGATGGAAAAAAGAGGAAAATCGAAAGAAAAAAATACTTGCTTTTGTCAGAAGATGATGCTATAATAACAAAGCTGAACTTGTTCAGCTATAGAAAACGATGCGTGGCTCAGCTTGGTAGAGCGCTGCGTTCGGGACGCAGAGGTCGCAGGTTCAAATCCTGTCGCATCGATTCCTTGGCAGGGGCATCTTGAATTTTCGCTGAAAATTTGAGGTGTTTTTCTTTTTTTACAAAAAATAGGAATTTATAAAATAACTCTTGCAATTCCTATAAATTTGTGGTATCTTATATGAGAATTAAATAAATGATTCCTTAATGCGGGTGTAGTTCAATGGTAGAACACTAGCCTTCCAAGCTAGATACGTGGGTTCGATTCCCATCACCCGCTTTTTTTGTTGTCTAAATTCAGATTTTCTGATAAACGGCAAAATTCCCACAGAGAAGAAAAAGACTCTTGCCAAAGAGAAACATATTGTATATAATAAATAATAAGAGAAGCGAATCTTTTTTCAGAGATGTTTCACGTCACAATTCTGCGGAAATCCGCACAGGTTTTCTACGATTCTGGCAATCATTCATTGCACCGATACCCAATCTATATTTATGATATCCAACAGAGCAATGGTTTGCGCTTCTCTTACGGAAATACCAGTATCCTTCACTTGGAAAATAATATATCACGGCACCGGGAAGGGAAGTCTGAGTGAAGGCGGAGAGGAGGCGAATGGAGCGATCGGCAAAGGAAAAAGGAGGCAGCAGCTGCACAAGGAGCTGAAGGCTTATGAAAAAGCAGGACTTAAGCTTTTGCTGGATGGACAGCCCAGCAGCGTAAAAGAAATTGCCAGGGCTTGTACCGTGAAAGAGGAGGCCAATTATATGCGGGATTATATCCGGGACGATGAGGAACAGATCATTGGAATCAGCTTTGATTTGGTAAGAGAGGAGTAATACAGACAGGTCTGGCAGGGCCCCCGAAACAGTCTGACCAGTACCTGTAAAAAAATAAAAAAAATGTCGAATTAAGGCTTTTTTCAGAAAAAAGTGTGATATAATGGCCCCAGTGGCAGCAACAGCCGCCATAGGAGGAAGTATGAATGATTGGGTAGGAGGTACAATGGATGAGAAAAAAGATTTTACCGGTGGTCGCGGCGCTGATCCTGATTGTGATTGTAGCTATCATCGGCATTATCAGTAAGGTAGTTGAAAAATATACTCCCTCGGATGAGACCGTTACTGCAAAGGAGTACTTTGGAATTCAGGGAGCAAACGAGGTAGGCTTGATTTTGCAGGACCAGGTGTCCGAGCGCAAGGGATTGCGGGCAGACGGTGTCTTATATCTGGATTACGAAGTGGTGAAGGAGTATTTAAACAGTCGGTTTTACTGGGACGAGAAGGAGCAGGTGATGGTGTATACCACGCCTACAGACATTATTAAGATTCCGGCTGGGCAGAACGGCTATAGCGTCTCCGGCAAGGAAAATACCACGGAATATCCCGTGGTCCGGGACGAGGAGACTGGCACCTACGTCGCTGCGGATTTTGTGCAGCAGTATACGAATGTGGAGTACACAACGCTGGAGGAACCGGATAGAGTGCTGATTACATACCAATGGGGTGATGTGACGTATGCAGATATCAAAAAGCAGGATTTTGTGCGTTTGGAAGGCTCGATTAAAAGCCCGATTATCACGGCGGGAAACCGGGGAGAACGGGTAGCTGTGTTAGGTGAGCAAGATGGCTGGTCAAAGGTTCGAACGGAAGGGGGATTTATCGGATATATCCCAACCAAAAAGCTGGGGGAGTCTTACCAGGAGACCATCTCCAGAGAATTTGAAGAGCCGGTATACACCAGTATTAAGCAAGATTCCAGGGTAAACCTGGTATGGCACCAGATTACGAATATGGACTCTAATTACAATCTGGTTTATGATATCGCCAATATGACTGGGGTGAACACAATTTCTCCCACCTGGTTTTCTATTTCCAGCAATGAGGGGGATATTACTTCCCTGGCATATGAGGGATATGTGACGGAGGCCCACAATAAGGAGCTGAAGGTATGGGGACTGGTGGACAATTTCAGCACGGAAATTGATTCGGCTACGGTGTTAAATTCCACATCTGCCAGAGAAAATCTCACCAATCAGCTGATTGCAGCGGCAATACAGTATAAGCTGGACGGTATTAATGTAGACTTTGAGGCACTCACCGAGGATGCGGCGGAAGGGTATGTGCAGTTTATGCGGGAGCTTTCCGTCAAATGCAGGAATAACTCTCTGGTCCTGTCTGTGGATGTACCCGTACCCATGCCTTATACTGAGTTTTATAACAGAAAAGAGCTTGGAATTGTGTCGGACTATGTGATTATGATGGGATACGATGAGCACTATGTGGGATCCGGGGAAGGATCTGTGGCGTCTTTGCCATTTGAAGAGCAGGGCATCCAGGATATGTTAAAGGATGTGCCTGCTGAGAAGGTGATCAGCGGGATTCCGTTCTATACCAGACTGTGGAAGATTGATTCCAAGGGAGAGGTTTCCAGTGAAGCGATTGGCATGGACACGGCAGATGAGTATATGACGGCCAATAACGTAACCACCAACTGGAGTGAGGAGACCTCCCAGGACTACGGAGAGTATCAGGACAGCGAGGGGAACACTTATAAAATCTGGCTGGAAAATGAAGCTTCCATTGCAGAAAAAGTGAAATTAGTTAAGGAGTACAGCCTGGCAGGCGTGGCATCTTGGAAGCTGGGATTTGAACGCGCCTCTATCTGGGAAGTAATTACCAAAAATATGGAGTAAGTAATAGGGGAAAATCGTCTCCGTTTACAGATCGGAAAAAGAAAACTTTGAAAAGAATCCGCAGAGTTTCCTGGAGGAAACTGCTGCGGATTCTGCGTATAAAAATCCAGTTATAGTGGGAAGGTCCGGAGGTAAAGTCATATGATGGGAGGAAGCTTTTTGCATCGGAAGGGAATATCTGATATGATGAAAGTGTCACAGATGGCTGGGAAAGCAAAGAGAGAAGGATAGGAATATGAGATTACAGAAGATCTTATTTTGGATGTGCCTGATACTTATTACGGTATTTGCGGGGGGGTGTGCTTACGGAGGAAATGAGAAAAGACCTGCGGGGGAAAAAGTATTAAGGTATGTAAATTACAGCCCCAGTGGGGAAGACGGGATTCATGTTTTACATTTAAAAAACAGTGCGGAGCAAACCATAGCATGCTATCTCACGGAGGGGTTGATGCGAGTGTATCAGTATGAGCTCAGGTATGGCGTGGCCGATAGCTATCAAATTTCAGAAGATGGCTGTACGTACACGTTCCACTTAAGAGGGGATGCGTGTTACAGCGATGGGGAACCGGTGCGCGCCCAGGATTTTCTGAGGGCGTTTCAAAGGCTGCTGGAGGAAGATAATTATACTTCCCGTATTGCAATTATAAAAAATGCAGAAGAAATATACAGGGGGGAACTGGGAATAGAAAAGCTGGGGGTGCGAGTGAGAGACGAACAGACTTTAGAAATTGAATTGGAACATCCCATGGCACATTTTCTTCAGCTGCTGGCTCTGCGTACCTTTACCCCCATACGGGAGGATGCTCAGTCCGCTTTAAGGCCAAAGGACTGCAATGGTCCTTTTACATTGGGAAATTCAAAAGAAGAACATGTATTTCGTATGGATAAAAATTCTCATTACTGGGGAAGAGAATATATTTCACTGGATGCTGTGGAAGTAATCTATTTGACAGATATGCAGACGGCCTATGAGCAGTTTCAGGAAGGACGTGTGGATGTGATGCCCATATCCGTGGATGGGGGGGATTTTTGTGATGGAGTGAAAAGGCGGGTGATGACAGGAATATATGAAAACCTTTATCTGGATCTGGAGACGCCCGGGCCACTGCAATGCAGGGAACTGCGTCAGGCATTGCATTTTGCATTAGACCGGGAGGAATACCGAAACGTCTTAAACAGTACGGCCATTGAGCCGAACGCGCGGTTTGTACCGGCTATGGGATCCGGGATTTGTCAGACCTATGTGGAAAGGTATCCCGATATGGAGCCAACTGTGAGAGGAAATCCGAAAAAAGCCAAGGAATACCTGGCACAGGCGTTGAAGAAATTAGGGGTCTCCAAACCAGAGGAGATCACCTTTTCCATCGGTGTAAATGATGATGAATGGAGTAAGATGGAGGCCCGGGAAGTCAAGCGACAGTGGGAGGAAAAGCTTGGCGTGCGTGTCACCGTAGATATACTAAGTACATCCCAGCTCTATAACAGACAGGAAAAGGGGGGAATGGTCCTCACGGGAATGATAGCAGAATACTCTGATATTATGGCCTATCTGGAGGGGTGGAATTATGATTATGCTTACGGGACAGAGGGGAACAAAAGCAAGGAATTTCAGGAATATCTGGAAAAGGCTGAATGGCAGACAGACGAACAAACCCGTCTGAACATGTTGTATCAGGCAGAGAAAATCCTGATGGAGGATGTTCCGATGATTCCTTTACAGCTTCGGGCGGATCGGCTGCTTCTGAACACAAAACTTACAGGTTTTGAGACAAGTACCAATCTTGCTGGTGGAGGATATGAGTTTTTGTATGCGGATTTTCAATAATAAGAAAATATGGATCTTAGCGGCACTGTTCCTTTTGCTAAGCATAGGCATCCTTTTTGGTATGAGAAGGGGAGAGACTCCACCCGTCAAAAAAGGGTGCGTGGATTTTTGGAATGTGGATTTAAGAAGTAAAAAAGCGGTGGAACTATGGGGGGAGTGGGAATTTTTTGCATATAAACATCTTGTTACAGAATTGTTAGAGGGAGAAGAGCCGGATGGCTATGTAAAGGTTCCTACCTATCAGAAACGAAGGGCAGAGGAGCCGATAGCCTGGGGAAGCTATCGGATTACGATGAAAAATTGTCCCCCGGATGTGACGGTATCTCTGACCCTTAGGGGAATGCCATCGGCATACCGGATTTTTATCAATGGGGAGAGCGTTGAGAAGAGCGGCATAGTATCCACAAACAGGTCGGTGACATCCGTCCATGGAGGGGTCTCTCAGGAAATTGCTTTTACATTGCATTCCGATGTTTGCGAACTGGTGGTGGAGACCTCCGGACAGCTGCTGCCAGGGCTTAGCATTGCGCCTCGGATACAGGAGTATGGAACCTGGCAGCAGGAGTATAATCGTTATCGGGCTGTTGTACTGCTGTTATTCGGCATGCATATTTTGTTTGTAGCGTCATACTTGATTCAGCTGATCTTAAACCCACGCAGTGGATTTTCCTGGGCTATGCTTGGCGCACTGACATTACTGCTTTTGAAAGGGCTGGCATCAGATATTCCCTTTTCGTCCTTACTGGGGCAGACGGCAGGAGGCTATGACCGTTTCCAACTTTGGATGTATGTGGCTCAGTTTGTGATGTGGGACATTGTGCTTGGGATTTACTATGGAGACCACAGAAAAAGAAAATCCAGGCACTTGGGATGGAAAGAGGCTGTCTTGTCTGTGGGGGTTCTCGCCGCAGTTTTTGGGGTGATCCAAGGAGAGACAGACTGGTGGTTTTACCTGGATGGAGCAGTATGGATTGTGTTAGCTGTCCGCCTGATCAATTTTGTCAGACATCGGGGAGCGTGTGGACTGGAATGTTTTTGGGAAGAGGCAGGATTGCAGTTTTTGTGGTTTGGGTGCGCTATGTCAGATCTGGCTATGATGGGGATTCGCAGCTATCCGTATAAAATGGGCTTTTTTCTTGGCGTTATCACGTTTGACCTGGCAGTAAATGTCATTGACCGTTTTCGGATGAAAGGTATCCAACAGAAGGCCCTGGAGGTTTTGCGGATTGAGGGTGAGTTACAGCAGGCAAAGATGGAGCTGGCTCTGCGGCAGATTAAACCGCATTTTTTGCAAAATGCGCTTATGTCCATTAAAGTGCTCTGTCGCACCCGGCCCCGGGAGGCAGAGCAGGCTATTTATGATTTTGCTGTGTTCCTGCGGAGTAATATGAACGCAATCGAGTCCTCTGTGCCGATTGCTTTTACCGAAGAGCTTCGCACGATTCAGGGATATCTGCACATTGAAAAGCTTCGGTTTGGCGATCGTATTCAGGTTGTATGGGACATACAGGAAGAACATTTTTTGATTCTGCCCCTTACCATTCAGCCCTTGGTAGAAAACGCGGTGCGTCATGGCATCTGCCAGAAAATAGAGGGGGGAACCGTGACGATTGCTACACGCAGAAAACAGAAAGAAATTCTTGTGGAAATCAGAGACGATGGAGTGGGATTTGACGTTGCGAAAGCAGAATCAAGCGAAGGGATTGGCATTCGGAATCTGCGCCTGCGTTTAGATAAGCTGTTACATGCAAGTCTGGAAATTTACAGCCGTCCTGGCGAGGGATGTATTCAAATCGTACGTATACCGGCAGATAATGGGAGGGAAGAGCATGAGGATTATATTCGTAGATGATGAACCATTGATTTTGGAAGAGCTGGAGTACTTATGTAAAGATAAAGAGGATCTGCATATTTGCGGAAGTTTTACGAATCCGGAAGATGCGCTGAACTATATACAGAAGAACCGGGTGGATTTTGCATTTCTGGACATTAGTATGCCCAAAATGACAGGCCTTGAACTGCTTGAGAAGATGCGGGGGATACAAAAAAATATACAGGCTGCTTTTGTGACAGCTTATGATCAGTATGCGCTGGAGGCCTTTCAAAAAGACGCGTGTGACTATCTTCTGAAGCCTTTCGGAAGCGAACAGATTGACCACGCGCTGGATAAGGCACGCAGAATGCTGGGAATAGAAAAGGGAAAAGAAGGGGGGGTTGAATTTCGGACTTTTGGAAGGTTTGACCTGTTTTTGAACGGTTCTCCTGTAAATTTTACCAGCAAGAAGGCTAAGGAACTGCTGGCATTGCTGGTTGCCAGGAAGGGAGGAACTGTCGAGATGGAATCCGGAATCGAGGCGCTCTGGGAAAATGAACCCTTTGGAGAACGGGCAAAGGGACGATTTCGAAAGGCAGTGATGAATCTTCGAAATACACTAAGGGAACACGGAGTGCTTTGGATTCTTCATGGGGCTCGGGGAAAGCTTTGGCTGGAGGTAAATGGGATTACATGCGATTACTTCCGTCTTTTAGATGGGGATGAGGAGGCGGCAAGACAATTTCAGGGGGAGTTTATGTCGGAGTATTCTTGGAGTGAACTGTATATTCCTTCCCTGGAACGCCAGGCGAGGGCAGTATGTGGTCGTTCTTGAGAGATAGGCTGTAAAAAATAGACAAAAATTAGCATGGAATATTAGGTATATAGCAGAAAAACACCTGTGTTTCCGAAAAAAGAACACTTTTGGAACAACGATCTTTATATACTTGATAACGAGCAGGGAACAACGAGAAATTCCTGTGACACAAATATACAAGGAGGGTATGAAAGTGAAAAGAAAGAGACAGAGAAATGTGTTGCAAGCGGTACTTTCCATGTTACTGGTATGTGTTCTGGTACTGGAAAGCTTCGGAGTGCCGGTCAGCGCCGCAGAGACGGACCAGAAGACAGACCCGGGGGAAGGCGTGTATCGAATCTACAATACCGTAGACGAGACTCAGAGAATAGCGCCTGGCGCAGATAACGCTTACGATGGAAACAACCTTTGGCTGTGGGAGCAGTCCGCCACTGCGCCTGTACAGTGCGAGATGTTCTATTTTGAGAGCGCCGGGGACGGCACTTGGTACTGGCACTCAAAACAGAATCCGGCGGTGGTAATGCAGGCAGACGAAAGCGCTGTAAGCATGCATGCCAAGGATGAAGCGGTAGACGCTCAGAAATGGGTTCTGGAGCAGGTAGAGGGGACGGAGGATCAATTTTATCTCAGAAACGGTTCCCGCTATGTAAGCTCAGGTAGTGATTATCATGCCCAGATTACTATGTCAAATGAGAAAAAGCCGTGGAGACTTGACAGAGTGGAAGCCAGCTTTACTCTAACCTTGGGCGCATCCGTGGCTAAGGCCGGAAGTATCGTGTCGATTTCTGTCAATGGGATGGATGAAAATGGGGAGGAAGTGGAGGCTCAAGATGCTCTTGTGACCAGCAGCGATGAGCGTGTGGCCTCTGTGGAGAATGGCAGTATTGTCACAAAAAAGGCGGGAACGGTAACGATTACCGCATCGCTAAACGGTACGGAGACCAGCGCGCAGCTTACGGTAGTGGAACCATCCGCAGAATGGGGCGGCGTGTACCGCATTGACAGCGCAAAGTTTGAAGGCTATCTTCTGGAGCCGGGAGCCGATCAGGTGGCAGAGGGCAGCAACCTTTATCTGTGGAATACTGCCATTGCGCAGACTCGTATGTGGTCTTTTACCGATGCCGGGGACGGCTATGTTTACTGGCATCCCAACAGCAGAATGGATCTGGTCATTCAGGGCGGAGATCTGAACGCGAATCTGTTTATGGCCCAAAAAGCGGATACGGACGAGCAGAAATGGAAAATCATAAAAGATGAGGCGTCAGGAAACTATAGAATCCAGAATAAGGCCTCCGGTCTGTACGTGGCCACAGAAAATGACGGAAATCAGCAGCTGATTCAGATGAAGGAGGAGGGGGCAGAGACTTCTCTTTGGCTCATGAATGAACTGGAGGCCAGCATTTCACTGGAGGTATCTGCAAACTTTGTTCAGGTTGGACAGACGGTTTCTGTGAATCCTATCGCAAAGGACGCGTCAGGGAGCGTGATCAGCACAGGTATCCGGGTGGAGAGCAGTGATGAAAGTGTGGCAAAAGTAGAGGGGAACATTCTGACCGGGTTAAGGGCAGGCTCTGTGAATCTAACAGCTTATCTTACTTTAGCTGGAAAGGAATATGTTTCTAATACCATTCGTGTCAATGTGACAGAAGAAGCACCGGTTTTTACCGGGCGAGAATGGTATAAGGACATTTCTACAGCAGAAGTAAACCGCGAGCCTTCTCATGCCGATTTTATTCCGTATCAGGATGCACAGACTGCATTCGACAGTGAAAAAAGCGCATTGGATGAGAAAGATGAGACCTCCAGCAGTTATTATCAGCTTCTGACCCAGAAAGAATGGGACTTTGCGCTGGTTGAAAATCCGGAACAGGCTGATGAGGCCGATGCAAAAGGGTATCTGGAAGAGACGCTTCCTGAGGAGGCGGCAGGGGATTTCCGAAAGGAATTTGTGCCAAAAGCATGGCAAACCTACCGGAATGAGGATCAAACGTTTCGGTATTTTGATGAACCAATCTATACCAATAGTATATATCCCTGGGGCAGCATAAAAAATAATGGTATTAATTACGATGATCCCCAGGCTCCAACCAGTTATAATCCGGTAGGCTATTACCGAACGGAATTTGAATTGCCGGAAGATTGGAACGGAAGGGAGATTTTCATTTCCTTACAGTCTGTAAGATCCGCTTACTACCTGTATATCAATGGAAAACAGGTGGGGTATACGGCAGACAGCTATACGGCCCACGATTTTAATATCACTCCGTATTTAAATGAGAATGGAAAAAATACATTAGCTCTGAAGGTATATAGATGGTGCATCGGCAGTTATCTGGAAAATCAGGACTTCATCCAGCTTAGTGGTATTATGCGGGACATCTATCTGTACTCCAAAGATAAGAATGCAGAGTTGAGAGATTTCTTTGTAAAGACGGAATTTGCGGACCGTACGGATGTCAACAGTGACGTCACTTTGAGCGTAGATGTAGACGTGCGAAACCTGACAGAGAAAGTGAACACAGACGGCTATACCGTAGAGGTAATGTTAAAGGACATGGAGGGGGCAGTGATCGGACAGAGCACTCTGTCATACGAGGAATTGAAGCCTCTGATCGGCTCCACAGGAGCCGGCAATCCGGACGCGCAGGATGCCGATGGAGAGAAAAAACGGAATCTGGGAGATCGCAAGACTGCGGTGATAGAAGTAGAAAACCCAAAGAAATGGTTCCCGGATACACCAAACCTGTATATGATTACGCTGGAGTTAAAGGATAAGCAGGGTCATGTAGTGGAGGCTGCGGCAGAGCATATCGGCTTCCGTGAGATTTATAAGGTGAATATCAACGATGATGAGCAGGAACAGATGCAGATTACAGGGCAAAAAATCATCTTCCGCGGCGTAAACCGCCACGATGCGAGTCTGGAAAACGGCAGTGCCGTGACAGCGGAAGAAATAAAAAGCGATTTGCTCCTGATGAAGCAATATAACGTAAACGCAGTGCGTACGGCTCATTATCCAAATGATAAGCTGCTTTATGACTTGGCGGACGAGCTGGGCCTTTATGTGTATGCTGAGGCGAATGTGGAATCCCATTATGGGGCATATGCGGATCACGCCACTCCGATTCCCGGTGCGGACAGACGTTGGGTAACCCCTGTTGTGGACCGCAATATGAATATGCTGGAGCTTTTAAAGAACCATGCATCTGTGGTCGGATGGTCCTATGGAAATGAGGCTACTTATACAACGCTTCCGCTGGATAATACGTATTGCTTCTGGGCGGCCGCGATGGCAGTTTTGGAGCGGGACCCCAGCAGGATCCGGATGTACGAAAGAGAATCCGATAATTATTTTCACCCCTACCTGAAAGAGAAAGGGTCGGATCCCTGGGGAATGGAAACGAGAAGCAGAAACATTGTGGATGTACATAGCACCCAGTATCCGGAAGCGAAGGATGTGGAAAATTATGCAAAGGATAAAAATCGTAAGCTTCCCTATATTGAGCAGGAATACGAGCACGCAATGGGACAGTCCTTTGGAAGCTTCAACGAGTTCTGGAAACTGAACCGTACCTATGGAAACTTGCAGGGTGGCTTTGTATGGGATTGGGTAGACCAGTCTATAGCCACAACCAGAGAGGATGGAAAAACCTTCTGGGGCTATGGAGGAGACTGGATTGACGGCTCCAGTAACGCAGACGCTTTCTGCGGGAATGGCGTTTTTTATGCAGACCGAACGCCAACGGCAAAGGCAGTGCAAATGCGCCACGATCACCAGCAAGTGAATTTTTACCTGATAGACGAACAGGCAGAGGTTACGGATGACACGATTCAGGTGAAGGTGGTCAATGAACTGGAAAATACTACGCTTGCGGACTACGATATTATCTGGACTCTGACGAAAGACGATCAGCCGATTAAGACGGAAAGTATCCAACTGAATACCCCGGGGATGAAGGGGGACGCCTTTGGCGAGGAGATGATTTCTCTGGATCTTCCGGAGGTGGAACCAAAAGCAGGAGATACCTATATGCTGGAGTTTTCTGTACAGTTTAAGGAAAAACCCGATTGGGATACCAAAGTACCCGACCTGAAATATGATAACATCTTTGCCCATGAACAGTTTGACCTTACTCCGGAGTATGAGGAGAAACCCATGATCCGCTACGATGGAATGGAAGCATTTACAAAAGTAGAGGATGGGGAGGTTCTGTCTGTTGAGGGAATCACCCAGGAAGGAAAAGCTTACACATTAAAAGTGGATAAAGAAACGGGTATCTTATATGATTATGTCGTAGACGGCAAGACGGTTCTGGAGAAAGGTCCGGTACCCAGTTTCTGGAGAGCACAAAATTATAACGATATTGTGGTGAAATATGACCGGAACATGAGAAACGCGGACGATACCATGGAACTGGAACAGGCTCCTGTGGTTACGAAGGATGCCAACGGAAAACACATCCGCGTCGAAATGAAGGTGAAGCTTCCTGTGGATGCAGACCAGACCCTGACATATGATATCTATGGCAATGGTGAGATAGTTGTAAACGGCGCGTTTACACCGAGGAGCAATTTTGCACCCGGAACAGCCGGTACCTATGCTTTGCCTAAGGTGGGTGTGCGTATGACAGTGGCGCCAGGGTATGAAAATCTGGAATATTTCGGAAGAGGACCGGAAGAAAATTATATTGACAGAAACACAGCGACGGATGTAGGAGTATATCAGAGCACAGTGACAGATCAGTTCCAGTTCAAATATTTGAAACCTCAGGAAAATGGTAATCATACCGATGTACGCTGGACTTCGCTTACAAATGACGAAGGCAGCGGAGTCATGATTACGGCAGATGGGACCGTGAACTTTTCAGCCCTGCATGTAAAGGCAGAGAACATCAATCCGGTGGATTGGAGCGATAATCAGTATGATAGTCAGACGATCCGTCATTCTACCGAGGTTCCCATGGATGAACAGACATATCTGTGCATAGACAGTATCCAAAGAGGCGTAAGCAATACGGGATTCTTCAATCATATACCACTGGAGGGCTTCTATCCCACCACAAAACCTAACGAAGACGGAAGCTACCAGACATATGCAGAGACCTTCCGCATTGTTCCTGTTACAGCAGATACGGACAAAATGGAAGAAAGCAAGGAAGGCTTTATTCCCGACCCTGCGGCAGAATTAGAAGAAGCTGTAAAAGAGGTCCAGGAGATATCTGAGACGGCGGGGAATGTAGCCAGAGAAGCCCAGGAGGAAGCTGAAAACGCAGATCGGGCGGCTGCCGATGCCCGGAATTCATCAGAACAGGCACGGGAAAACGCAAAGGCAGCAGAGGCCAAAGCGGCAGAAGCCAGGGAGGCAGCTCAGAAAGCAGCAGAGGCAGCGCAAAAGGCGGCGGAAAAATCAGGAAGCGATTCCGTGGAGGCAAAGAAGGCCCAAGAAAATAGCATGGTGGCACAGACGGCTTCAGAACAAGCACAGGCTCAGGCAGAAATAGCTAAAACGATGGCCGAGCAGGCAGCGAAAGCCATGGAAAGCGCCGGGCAGGCAGCGGAAACGGCCAAGGCAAAAGCTAAGATGGCCCAAGCAAAGGCGGATACTGCGGCGGAAGCGGCAGAAGAGGCAAAGAAGGCGGCTGAAACGGTAGAGGAAGATGCAGAGGCGGCCAAAGCGGCAGTGGAGGCTGCCAGAGGAAAAGCCGAGCAGGCAAGCGAGGAAGCTGTGAACGCAAGACAGGATGTTCTGGATGCCAAAAATATAGCAGAGGAAAAGAAAGCGGCGGCAGTTAGCGCTCAGGAAGCGGCATACAAGGCCGAAGAGAGTGCCACAGCCCAAGCGAGAGTTGCCGGTGAAGCTTCGGAACTGGCTTCCCAATATGCGAATTTGGCGGAACATGTGGCCAGCAAAACCCAGGAGGCAAGGCAGCAGGCAGAGAAGCTTCTGCAAACGGCACAAAAGGAAGCTGCAGAAAAGCTGGCGCAGGCAGAACAGGCCCTTAAGGAGGCAAATGGAAAGCTTGCACAGGCAGATGGATATCAGAAAGCCGCGAAATTCAAATCTGTAAAAGCCAAGCTTCGCTCTGTGAAAGCAGGAAAGAAGCGGATAAAAGTGACTTGGAAAAAGGTTTCAGGCGCAGACAGTTACGAGATTCAGTACGGAATGCGCAAAAACTTCAAAGGGGCTAAGAAGGTGAAAATTTCCGGCAGCAAACATGTAAGAACAATGAAAAAGTTGAAAGCGGGAAAGAACTATTACGTGCGGATCAGAGCCTGCAAAAATGTGAATGGCAAAAAAGTTTATACAAAATATAGCGCGGCGAAGAGGGTGAGGGTAAAATAACAGAATAAGAGACAAGGCAATACGGGAGCTGTTGTAAACCGGAGGCGAAAATCGGTCCGGGGAGCAACGGCTCCTTTATCGTGGAAAAAGGAAAGGAAAACAGAAACCGTGTTGTGCAGAATGCTGACTTTGTTTCTTGCCCTTTTGGTGCGTAAGTGCTATAATAAACAAAAGTATGCATATGAGACAGTACGGGAGATAGTATGAAGACCAGAATTGTGGATATGACAGAACAGATCGGGGCCAGGGAACTGGAGGAGGCAGGAGAAATCCTGAGAAAAGGAGGATTGGTAGCATTTCCCACAGAGACCGTTTACGGTCTGGGGGCGGATGCCTTAAATGAGAAGGCAGCGGCCAGGATTTATGCGGCGAAAGGGAGACCTTCGGACAATCCGCTGATTGTACATATTGCCAGGTTTGAAGATCTGTCAGAGATTGCAAAAAATATTCCGGAGATGGCGAAAAAGCTGGCGGACGCTTTCTGGCCGGGGCCGTTGACTATGATATTTAAAAAAAAGGAGTGTGTGCCTACAGGTACCACAGGGGGACTGGATACGGTGGCGGTGCGGATGCCGGATCATAAGCTGGCCAGAGCGCTGATTCTGTCAGGAGGCGGTTATATCGCCGCGCCCAGCGCCAATACTTCCGGGAGGCCCAGTCCCACTACGGCGGCCCATGTAAAGGAAGATCTGGAAGGAAAGATTGATATGATCTTAGACGGCGGCCCGGTACGCATTGGACTGGAATCTACGATTGTGGATTTAAGTGGCGGCAAGCCGGTGATTTTAAGGCCGGGCTACATCAATCAGGAGATGCTAAGCCGGGTGATTGGCCATGTACAGATCGATCGGGCGCTGATCGAAGCAGACAGCCAGATCCGGCCGAAAGCGCCCGGAATGAAGTATCGGCACTATGCCCCCAGGGCATCCATGTCAGTTGTGGAAGGGCCGAGGGAACGGGTGGTAGAAAAGATTCAGCAGCTTTTGAAAAAGGGAGCGGCAGACGGAGAAAAAATTGGGGTGATTTGTAGCAGGGAGACGTCTGATTCCTATCAGAGTGGGATCGTAAAGACGGTGGGAAGCCTGGAGGATGAGCTTTCCATTGCCCACAACCTCTATGGTATTCTCAGGGAGTTTGATGAAATGGAAGTGGATCGGATTTATTCGGAGGCTTTTGATACGCCCAAGATGGGACAGGCTATCATGAACCGCCTGATGAAAGCGGCTGGGCATCAGATGATCAAGGTATGAGGAGCGTATTCTATGAAACGGTATGATAAATTGATTTTTGTAAGCAACAGCGATACTTGCAGAAGTCCCATGGCTAAAGCCATTATGCGCAGCAAGTTTTTGCTGGAACATCTGGAGATCGAGTCTAGGGGATTGGTTTGCCTGTTTCCGGAGCCGGTAAATCAAAAGGCAGAGGCAGTCCTGGTAAGCAATGGGCTGTCGATGAAGGAGCATGAATCCAGACAGCTGGAGGAGGAGGATCTGGGGGAGCGGACTTTAATATTGACTATGGATAAAACCATACGGCAAAAAATCTGCGATACCTTTGAGCATATTGAAAATGTACATACACTCACAGAGTATATCGGCTGCCTCGGCGAGGTGGCAAGCCCTCTTGGGGGGACGCTGGCGGATTACGGGGCCTGTTATGAATTATTGGATGAATTTTTGACAAAATTAGTAGTAGTGTTGAATGAGGAGGAGCTGTTATGTTAGCGATCGGGTGCGACCACGGGGGATATGAGCTGAAGCAGGAGATCATCAGGCATCTGGAGAAACGCCAGATTCCCTATCGGGATTATGGGTGCGACAGTGTAAAATCGGTGGATTATCCCATATATGCCAGAAAGGTGGCAAATGCTATTGTCAGCGGAGCGTGTGAGCGGGGAATTTTGATCTGCGGAACAGGCATCGGCATTTCCATCGCGGCAAATAAGATAAAAGGCATCCGGGCGGCCGTCTGTAGCGATTGCTTTAGCGCAGAGGCTACCAGGTTGCACAATGATGCGAATATTCTGTCTCTGGGAGCGAGAGTGGTAGGCGTGGGCCTGGCGTTGAAGATCGTGGATACCTTTTTAGATACACCCTTTTCCGGAGATGAGAGACATGCAAGGCGGATTTCGCTGATGGAGGAGCCCTAAGAGAAACAGGAGGAAGAGGGAATGTCAAGAGTTATCGTTATGGATCATCCGTTAATTCAGCACAAGATTGGAGTCATTCGAAGGAAGGAGACCGGCTCCAAAGATTTTCGTCAGATCATAAGCGAGATATCTATGTTAATGTGTTATGAGGCTACCCGGGATCTGAAGCTCCAGGAGGTGGAGATTACTACTCCTATTTGCAGGATGAAGGCCAGGGAGCTTCAGGGAAAGAAGCTGGCAGTGGTGCCTATTTTGCGCGCTGGTCTGGGAATGGTGGACGGCATGATGGCTATGATTCCGGCAGCGAAGGTGGGACATATCGGATTGTATCGTGATCCTGAGACTTTAGAGCCTGTGGAGTATTACTGTAAGTTGCCGGCGGATACCAGCGAGCGGGAAGTCTTTGTGGTGGATCCCATGCTGGCCACGGGTGGTTCTTCTACTGCGGCTATCCAGATGTTAAAGGATAAGGGCGTAAGCCATATCCGGTTCATGTGTATTATCGCGGCTCCCGAAGGAGTGGAGCGTATGCAGAGAGAACACCCGGATGTGGATTTGTATATCGGTGCCCTGGATGAGAAGCTCAATGAGCACGGCTATATTGTTCCGGGCCTGGGAGATGCGGGGGATCGGATTTTTGGAACAAAATAGGCAGAGAAAGGAGACGGCGATGACTGGAAAAAGGACAGAATATATTTCCTGGGACGAATATTTCATGGGCGTGGCTATGTTATCAGGCATGCGTTCCAAGGATCCAAACACTCAGGTGGGTGCCTGTATTGTAAGTAAAGATCATAAGATTCTATCTATGGGTTATAATGGCTTTCCCATTGGCTGTTCGGATGATGAGTTTCCATGGGCCAGGGAGGGTGAACCCCTGGACAGTAAATACCTTTATACCACCCACAGTGAGTTAAATGCTATTCTAAATTACCGGGGAGGCAGCCTGGAGGGGGCCACACTGTATGTATCTTTATTTCCATGTAACGAATGCGCAAAGGCCATTATTCAGGCGGGGATCAAGACGGTGGTATATGACTGTGATAAGTATAAGGACACGCCATCCGTGATGGCTTCCAAACGTATGATGGATGCAGCGGGAGTTCGTTACTATCAGTACCAGCGTACCGGGAGAAAGATTTCTTTGGAGGTGTGAGAAGGAAAGGAAACGGCTTGGCCGGTCACAAAATTTTCAGTAGTGTTTTAGAAGTACCTATGTTAGAATTGGCATAGGTGCTTTTTTTGAACTAAGCCTGACCAGATGGGCTGAGCTGTTAGATTGTCAAAATATAAGATGGGGAGAATATTTATGCAGAATGGGATGGCAGATGCTGTAATAGAAGAAGTAAAAAAGGCTGTGGTAGGAAAAGATGACTGCCTGCGTTTGGTTATGATGGCCCTCCTGGCCGGAGGACATATTTTAATTGAGGATATACCGGGAGTGGGAAAAACCACTATGGCTCTGGCCTTTTCCAGAGCCTGCAATATGCAGCAGCGCAGAGTGCAGTTTACCCCGGATGTACTTCCGGCGGATATCACGGGATTTTCCATTTACAGTAAGGAAACGGGCTCCTTTGTCTACCAGCCGGGAGCTGTCATGTGCAATCTGTTTCTGGCAGATGAGATCAACCGGACTTCTCCGAAAACGCAGTCTGCGCTTTTAGAAGTCATGGAGGAGGGGAATGTCACTGTGGACGGGGTGACCAGACGGGTACCGGAACCTTTTCTGGTCATAGCCACCCAGAACCCGGTGGGGTCTGCAGGAACCCAGATGCTTCCCGAGTCACAGCTGGATCGCTTTATGATCTGTATCTCCATGGGATATCCGGATATCCGACAGGAAATCAGCATCTTAAAGGATCGCGACCATGGGAATCCCCTGGAGCAAATTCAGCCGGTGGTGAAGCCAGAGCAGCTTCTGTTGATGCAGCGGGAGGCGGAAGAGATTTTTATACACGATGCGGTGTATGACTATATAGCTAGACTGGTAAAGGCCACCAGAGAGCATGAGATGCTGGAGCTGGGATTAAGTCCAAGAGGGACCCTTGCGATCGCCAGGATGGCAAAAGCATGTGCTTATTTAAACGGAAGAGAGTATGTCAGTCCCGGGGATGTGGAAGAGATTTTTCTTCCTGTGGCTGTGCACCGGGCAAAGATTTCTTCTAAGGCCAGAATCGGCCGCATTCCGCTGATACAGATTTTGGAGGAACTGTTAGGAAGAGTGGCAAAACCCACGCCTAAGAGGAAGGGACTATGAGGGCAAAGGCGTTCTATCTGTGTCTTTTGGTGTTTACAGTTTATGTGGAAATTATGTATGATGACTCCCATGGTGTTTTATTCCTGGGATTTGAGATGCTGCTGCTGTTTGCCATGTTGGCGCTGGCTCTCTATCTGAAGTTCCATGTGAAGGTGGAGGCCCGGGTGGAAACATACTGTGTAAATAAGGGAAAACCCGTGGTGGCACAGATTACGGTTACCAATCGCGGATGGCTTCCTGCGTCCAGGATCCGGGGGTATTTTGTATTGGAAAATGCCTGGGGGAGTGCAAATGGACGGGAAGCGTTTCAATATGAAGCAGACGCCAGAAAACGCATGATAAAAAAGTACCACTTCCCGGTAATATACTGCGGAAAATATACATTTTGTGGGAAAAGGGCTAAAGTTTTTGACTATTTAGGGCTATTTCGGTTTTCGGCCGGAAAAGAAAGCAAGGGGGATGTCCTGGTGCTTCCTGACTTTTACCAGATTCCTGTGGAGGTTACAGAGGGGACCAGGCGCTTTCCCGTGGATGGAGAAGAGTATGATCCGCATCGCAGTGGGGATGACCCTTCGGAGATCTTTCAGATTCGGGAGTATCGACCAGGGGATGGAATGCAGAGAATTCACTGGAAGATGAGCGCAAAGGCCGGGGAGTGGATGACAAAGGAGTATGGACTGCCGGTGGGCTGCTGCGTTTTGGTCTTACTGGATCTTAAGCAGGAGAGACGGGATCAGGCTGAGGCTGCCAGGCTGGATCAGATACTGGAGACAGCAGTTTCCATTAGTTATAGCCTGGCGTTGGCGGGGTGTATGCATGATATGGCGTGGTATGAAACGCGTACAGATCGTATTCAGCGCATCAGCATTCGAAGCGAGGAGGAAATCTACAAGCTTCAGGAAGAAATCCTGGAAGCATTCCCCTATGATGGGGCGGATGATCTGGAGGCCGGGTATGCTTCCGAATTTCCAGAAAAGAGGTATGCTACGGTACTGCGCCTGGATATATCCCTGATACTTTGGAAAGACGGGGAGGTCTATGCAGATCTTTCCGAAGGGGAAAGAAACGAGTTGGGAGACCGTCTGATTTTGAGGGTATAAGGAGCAGAGGATGTTATTGTTTTTGTTTTTTTTAACCGGATATCTTTCCGGAACAGCCTGTTTGCTGGAAGCTTTTGAAATTCCGGTAACCGGGACTGCGTTTTGGGTGACATTGGCAGTTTTCGGCCTGCTGTTTTTCGTCCTTTATCGCTTTCGAAGGGGCGCCAGATATACCCTCCCGTTGACAGCGGCACTTTTTGTGCTCTTGTGTATTCGTTACGCGCAGGCAATCGCCGAAGGGGGGACAACGCTGTTGCGGACGATCCACCGGATTGTATTGCTGTATACGGGGGCTTCCGATCAGGCCTGGCAGCTTACAGGTGACGCGCTGGCAGCAGTGGAGGTATTTTTACTCTTTTTCTTTTTTCTCCTGGGAGGCCTGCTTTTTTTAGGTATCTATGTAAAGAGAGGAAGTTGGGTTGCCATCTGTTATAGTATCTGTGTGATCGGGATTTCCCTGTCTGTGGGTAAGGCGCCATCTTTATCAAATACTTTTTTGGTGGCATTTTCCTGTCTTGGCATGGTAGCTGCCGGCAGAGTAAGGCAGCCTTCCGTTCAGAGGAAAGTATTACTGATGACAGGCGCGGTGGCCCTGGCCTGTTTGCTGCTGGGACAGTATGTGATGCAGCCGCTTTTACAGCCTGTATTTTCCCACAGGGAGATGGTAAAGGAGCAAATACAAGATACCTCTCTTTTAAAGGAATTGTTAGCAAATTTGCCGGATATAGCAGGGGGGTGGCTTACCAGAGGCGGACTTGGCGAAGGAGACTTAAGGGGCAGCAACGGCTTCTTTTTTACTGGGAAGACAGCCCTCACAGTTCGCACCGAGGAGGAGCCCGGGGAAACCATGTATCTGAAGGGATATGTGGGAACAGAGTATACGGGCGACAGCTGGGAAGAACAGGAGGATGAAGACTGGGAGATGTGGAAAGATCGGATTTATCAGTTTTTAAGACAGTTTTCCGACATTTACCAGGAACAGCCTCTGGCGGTAGAAGTGGAAGTAGAACGGGCGGATCCGAAATATAGCTATGATCCTTATTACTCAATGATGGCAGCACAGACAGACGCGTCCTCGGTATACCACTATGAATGGTTGCCAAGAGAGCGGGTATCCAGATGGATGGATGCCTCCTCCTTTTTCTTTGCCGGAGGTTCTGCGCCCTATCAGGATACGGGCTTTTCAGCATTTTTGTCATATCCTGGGGAACTGACGCAGCTTTCGAATCTGGTGGACAGTCATCCGGCAGGCACAGATGTGGACAATATTGTGGATACTGTTGTGGAGACGTTGGGGGAAATGGCAAGCTACAGTTTGGATGTGGGAAGATTTCCCCAAGGGGAAGATGTGGCAGAGTATTTTCTCTTTCAGGAAGGGGAAGGATATTGTATCCACTTTGCAACGGCAGCCGTGCTGATGCTTCGCATGTATGGAATACCGGCCAGATACGTGGAAGGTTATGTGGTTCCGGAAAAAGATTTTGTGCGGGAAGGGGATACCTATGTGGCTCAGGTGTCTGATGAACGGGCTCATGCCTGGGCGGAGATCTATCGTCCAGACCGTGGATGGACTCCGGTGGAGGCCACGCCCGGATTTGTGGAGGATACCACGGAGAGTGAGGCCCAGACGGAAAGCCAGACCCAAAGTCAGCCTCAAACGGAAAGTACGGCGCCGCAAAACGAAACGGCCACCGAATCAGAGGATGCCCCTGGGTTGGAAGGAGGCGCATTACAGGAAGTGCTTTTCCGGATTCTGATGGTATGCGTATGTTTGTTGACAGTCATGGTTTTGGGGCTTTATGCGCGTTACAGATATCTACAGAAAAAACGACAGACCATGTCTGCCAAAAACCTGTTTCCTATTTTGTACCGGGCCTTGGTACTGGGAGGATGGGAAGAGACAACAGATTGCCAGGATGCAGAGTTTTCCGCAAAGGTTGCCGGGAAATTTCCCTGGCTGAAAGAGGAGCGTATGAGCGAAGTGATGGAGATTGTCATGAAAGCAAACTTCGGCCCCACTCCGGCCACAGAAGAGGAGAGTCAAAAGGTAAGAGACTTATACGTTCAGACACTTCAAAACCTCTGTCGGGAATGGGGACTGCCCAAACGGATTTGGATGCGCTATGTACGGGTAATTTAAGGGGAAGAAAGACAGCGCTCCTGTTGTTCCAGGCAGGCCTGCAGCCGTGGGAATCCTCCATGGTAGATCTGCCCCAGCAGCCAGTCCAGTTGGCGAAGGGCGGCCTGAAGGAGCGTGGAAGATAAAAGGCCATGCTCATAGGCATCTGCCAACTCATCCAGATCCACTACCCGGCTGGTACCGTCAGGGTAGATAATGACATCCGCCAGCAGATCCGTAAATACATAGGTATCGGTGTTAGGGTCAAAGGTATAGGAGATAATATCACAATACCAATTTAGTAATTCCCCTTGGGCATCATAGAATTTACTTACCTTTACGCCTTCCTTCAGAAAGTAACAGGAGAGGCCATGGTGTAGTGTCTTTTTAGGGCGGATGGTGTTCCAGCTGGTGACGATTATATGGTCATCCCGAAACAAAATCCGGTCATTTTCAAGTCTCAAGCACTCATCAGGAATTAGGCGTTTCCGGTAAAGTACAGGCGTTTTCATAGGCGTCTCCTTTCCTTGTTTTGTATAGTATAACAATAAAGTCGAAAAAAGTCTATAAATTTATGTAGAATATGTATAGAATCAAGAGGCTTTTTCGAGGACTTAGGATTCTGTCTTGACAAACGGATATAATTCCGCTAGAATTTCAATTACGTAGAGAAAGGTGAAGAAGAGGGATAGTACATTTGTGACAATCTACAGAGAGGGAATGGGTGGTGGAAAATTCCTGTGCGGAGCAGATGGAACCTGCCTTGGAGCCCTGTATGAAAGTACAGCGTAGCCCGGCGTTAACGGGCAGGATGAGAGAGCAGCCTCTGGCAGGCTGCTAATAAGGGTGGTACCGCCGATGAACAGACAGCCTCGGTCCCTTTGCGATGCGCATGGGGCCGGGGCTTTTGTGCGCATATGCGGGTGCGGTTATAAGCGCCGGATAGAAGATAACAGGAACTTTTAGAAAGGTCGTAAGGAAAAGGAGTAGAGAAATGGCAAAGGAAAAGAAACTAGTAGAAGCGATTACTTCCATGGAGGAGGATTTCGCCCAGTGGTATACGGATGTGGTGAAGAAGGCAGAGCTGATTGATTATACCAGTGTAAAGGGATGTATGGTGATCAAGCCTGCAGGCTATGCTATCTGGGAAAATATACAGCATGAGCTGGACCGTCGATTTAAGGAAACCGGAGTGGAGAATGTATATCTTCCCATGTTTATTCCCGAAAGTTTGCTCCAAAAGGAGAAAGATCACGTGGAGGGATTTGCGCCTGAAGTGGCCTGGGTAACCCATGGAGGGATGGAGCCTTTGCAGGAACGGCTCTGTGTACGTCCCACGTCGGAAACTTTGTTTTGTGATTTTTATGCCAAGGATGTACAGTCTTACCGGGATCTGCCCAAGGTGTATAATCAGTGGTGCTCCGTGGTGCGCTGGGAAAAGACGACGAGACCTTTCCTGCGCTCCAGAGAATTTCTCTGGCAGGAGGGTCACACGGCGCATGCTACGGCTGAGGAGGCTGAGGAGCGCACCATTCAGATGCTGAACTTATATGCGGATTTTTGTGAGGAAGTTCTGGCCATTCCTGTGATTCGGGGAAAGAAAACGGATAAGGAAAAATTTGCCGGAGCAGAGGCTACCTATACCATAGAGGCTCTGATGCATGACG
>CABSEG010000005.1 GCA_902476645.1 uncultured Lachnospiraceae bacterium
AAGCCGTAAACGGCCTCTGAAGCCACGTCATTGGCTGTGGCATAAGCGTCCCGGAAGAAAACGAAAATCAGGTTCATGACAAGCAAGGTATTGGTCAGAGCTCCGGCTACTCCCGCCAGGGCCAGGGCCAAAGTCGGTTTGGCATCCTTACGGCCGATGTGGCGAACCCCGCGAAATATATAATAGGGCACAACGCCCACAAGAATTCTGGGAAGAAAACAGATGATCAGGCTTCCGATGCCTCCGTGTATTTCTCCCAGCTCATAAAAGGGTGAGAATACAAATGAGGTAGCCGTGGGATTGATGGTGTTATTGATGAAACTGGTCAGTCCGAAGATAAAGCCAAGGGCTGCGCCTTTTCTGGGGCCCAGCATCAAAGAACCTATGATGACGGGAATATGGATAATCGTGGCTCTGGTAAAGCCCAGAGGGATATATCCCAGAAATGGGGTAAAGGCCATAAGGATAATCAGTGCTGCGAAAAGTGCAACCTGAACCAGGCCCAGTGTCTGCGGTTTTCGACCGCCAATGGGTTTTGCTTTTACGCGATTCATTTTTTTCCTCCTTGTTATTATTCTCTTTTCGAGATACAACACAATTTACGCAGCCAGTATAACACAGCTTTTTTCTTGATTCAAGTAACGATCCGGGGTTGTCTGATTTTCTGACCAGAAAAAAGAGAAACCGGATAAAATTTTGTGCAAATGAGCAGTAGAGTATGGTATACTGTCTACAGTGTAGAGAAAAGGAGGAGTCGAATGCTAAAAGGAAAAACGGTGGTTTTGGGAGTTTCCGGCAGCATTGCGGCCTATAAGATGGCAAATGTGGCCAGTATGCTGATGAAGCAGCATTGCGAGGTACACGTGATTATGACTGCCAATGCCGTAAATTTTATTCATCCTATTACCTTCGAGACTTTGACGAATCACAAGTGCCTGGTTGATACCTTTGACCGGAATTTTCAGTACAATGTGGAACATGTGGCTCTGGCAAAGAAGGCAGATCTGATGCTGATTGCTCCGGCTACAGCCAATGTGATTGCCAAGCTGGCCTGGGGATTGGCAGACGATATGCTAAGCACCACGGCTCTGGCCTGTACCTGTAAGAAGGTGGTCGCCCCTGCCATGAATACCCGTATGTACGAAAATCCCGTTGTACAGGAAAATATGGACAGGCTGAGAACATTTGGATTTGAGGTCATCGCACCGGAGACAGGGATGCTGGCCTGCAAAGATGTGGGAGCAGGAAAGCTGCCGGATGAGAAGACGTTGCTCTCTTATGTGTACAGAGAGATCGCCTGTGAAAAAGATTTGAAAGGAAAACGGGTGTTGGTGACTGCGGGACCAACCAGAGAGGCGCTGGATCCGGTTCGCTATCTTACCAACCATTCCAGCGGGAAGATGGGCTATGCGGTGGCCAAAGCCTGTATGCTGCGCGGAGCCAGAGTGGATCTGATTACAGGCCCCACGGCCATAGAGCCGCCCCCTTTTGTAAATGTGATCCGGGTTACGACAGCGGCGGAGATGATGGAGGCCGTGCAAAAACAGTATCAATATGCGGACTGGATCATAAAGGCCGCCGCGGTGGCGGACTATCGGCCTTTGACGGTCAGCGATGAGAAGCTGAAAAAATCCCAGCGGAATTTTTCCATTTCAATGGAACGAACGGAGGATATTCTGGCATTTCTGGGCGAGCGCAGGAGAGAGGGACAGTTTCTTTGCGGATTCTCAATGGAAACTCAGAATATGCTGGAAAATTCCAGGAAAAAATTAAGAAAAAAGAATCTGGATATGATTGTAGCCAACAATGTAAAGCAAGAGGGAGCCGGGTTTGAGACAGACACCAATCTGGTAACCCTGATCACTGAGACAGAGGAGATTTCTCTTCCACTGATGAGTAAAGAGGAGGTTGCAGGTCGGATATTGGATCAGATTCTGAAGGCAGAGGAGGCGGGAAATCATGGCAGAGTATGAGGCGGTCTGGGAAATCTTTAATCAATGCAGCAACAACCAGATGAGGGATGTGTTTATTGAAGAGATGGAGACAGAGGACGTGGAGGCGTTTATTCGGGAAAAATTTAAGGGAAAGGATCTCTCCTTTGAAAAACAGACTCTGGAGGACGGAACCATTGTCTTTGACATTACGGCATCCGGAATGAAGCAGAGATACTCCTTTACGCCGCTGTAAGAGGACGCGGGACATCCCATAGGAGGGGAAGAATGGAATTTAAATTAAATAGTAAGAGGAACCTGCTGATAGTGATTGCCTTTTCCATCGGGCTGTATTGGGGGCTGAATCATCTGGGGGTTTTAAAAGCAGCTCTGGGTAGAATATTTGGCATTTTGGAGCCCTTTTTATTAGGAGGGTGTATAGCGTTTATTTTAAACGTGCCCATGAAATTTTTTGAGAGGCGTTTAAAGCGTCTGCTGAAAAAGAAACGGATTTTACTTCGGGGGCTTTCCATGCTGCTGGCTTTTGTGGTGGCCTTTGGAGCGATTGCCTTTGTCATCATGACGGTAATCCCGGAGCTGATCAATACCATTAAGGCCATCAACCGGGGGATTCCCCAGTTTTTAAACCAACTGGATAAGTGGGTACGAGGCCTTTCGGATACCTACCCGGATATCCAGAATTATCTGAATTCCCTGGAGTTGAACTGGTCTAAAATTTCGGAGACGGCTCTGAGCTTTCTGCAAAACAGCGCCACGAACTTTCTGAATTCCACATGGGGAGTTGCCACCAGTGTGATTGGAGGATTGACCACCACTTTTTTGGGGATTGTATTTGCCCTGTATATTCTGGCCCAGAAAGAAAAGTTGGGAATGCAGGTAAAAAAGATGCTGTGGGCCTATCTTCCGAGAAAACAGGTGCTTAGGATCTTAAAGGTGGGAAGACTGACCCACAGGACCTTTTCAAGCTTTATCGCGGGACAGTGTACGGAAGCCGTGGTATTCGGACTTCTGTGCTATCTGTCCATGATGATTTTCCGGTTTCCGTATGCTGTCACCATATCCGTCCTGGTGGGATTTACCACATTGATTCCGGTACTGGGCGCCTTTCTGGGCACAGCCCTGGGAGCCATTTTGATTATGGTAAGCAGCCCCCTGAAAGCGGTCTGGTTTGTAATCATGGTGATCGTGCTTCAGCAAATTGACGGGAATTTTATTTACCCAAGAATCGTGGGAAGCTCCGTGGGACTTCCCAGCATGTGGGTTTTGGCTGCGGTGACATTGGGCGGCAGTCTGATGGGAGTAGTCGGAATGCTGTTCTTTGTGCCTTTGGCTTCTGTGCTGTATGCATTGTTACGAAGCAGCGTGTATGTGCGCCTGAAACGGCGGTCTATTACAGAAGAAAGCATACAGGAAACCTGAGAATCAAAGATGACAGAGACGCTTGCGTGTATGAGCGGAGGGGCTGTTTGGGCAGCCCGAAACAAACAGGAGAAACAGGAGGATTTTAAAATCATGTCAGAAAGAGAATGTAACAATACGGAATGCAGCAGGGAGAGCTGCGAGGGATGTCCCTCAAAAAAACCAACCAATTTTCAGATCGAGCCCGGTCCTTACACGGAGGTCAAACATGTGATTGGGGTAGTGAGCGGAAAGGGCGGTGTGGGTAAGTCCATGGTGACGGCCTCCCTTGCCAACCAGATGGCAGCCAGAGGTTGCAGGGTGGGAATTTTGGATGCAGATATCACAGGCCCGTCCATCCCCAAAATGTACGGACTTCACGGACCGGCACAGGCCGGAGACGAGGGGATCTACCCCATGCTTACGGAAAACGATATCAAGGTTATGTCCATTAATCTGTTGATGCCGGATGAGGAGGCGCCTGTGATCTGGAGGGGGCCGGTTATTTCCAATATGGTAAAGCAATTCTGGACAGATGTAATCTGGGGGGAATTGGACTATCTCTTTGTGGATATGCCTCCCGGAACCGGAGACGTGCCTCTGACGGTATTTCAGTCCCTGCCGGTGGACGGCATTGTCATTGTATCTTCCCCCCAGGATCTGGTCCGTTTGATCGTAAAGAAGGCGTACAATATGGCCAGAAATATGAATATTCCTGTGCTGGGAATCGTGGAGAACTACAGCTACTTTGAATGCCCGGATTGTAAAAAGCAGGTAAAGCTGTTTGGAGAGAGCCATATTGACGAGATTGCGGCGGAGCTTACAGTACCGGTGCTGGGCAAGCTGCCCATCGACCCGGCCTTTGCAGCGCTGGCAGATCAGGGACAATTCCACCAGTCCAGGAACCCTTATCTGGAGCAGGCGGTCTTAGCGTTGCCAAGGTAGAAAAGGACGCAGATATTTGGAAGTTGTGAGATGGTGGGAAAAGAGTATAATGGCTAAGAAAGGTAAAGTACTCAGATGCAAACGGAAATGAAGAGAATCCAGATGTGATAGCGAAGGACGACTATGCAAAAACTGCGGCCAAAGGCACTACAGTTTATAAAGTTGGGGCTACTACATTTAGAACATCTTCAAAAATAAAGAATGTTAATTATACAGTAACCATAAATGGAGTTGCCTTTACAAATCAAACAAGGACTACAACAAAGTTTTGCGAATCTGGGGATAGCGGAGGTATCGTTTACATTAAGCAGAATTCAAAGAATCTTCCTATAGGGATTATCAAGGGAAAAAATAATTTATATTCTTATTACACGAAAGCTATAGAAGTAGAAAGATTAATGAAGGTATACCCATACTAATAATATGGATTACAAATCTTGTGCTATAAACTGCTGATTAAAAGGTGCTTTGTGTGTTGGAATTGATCAAATAGATTAAAGGAGAATGTATGTTAACAATAATCAAAGGAATTGCAGTTTTGGTACTCTGCATGTATGCGGGAGCCATGACTCAAGCAAACGGGCAATCCAGTGACATATTATTGGCAGAGGAAGTTCAGGATATAGGGCCGGGGCCGGGCGATGATTTGGTTGAGGAAGGAACTATAGAAACAGAGACTGCGCCACCAGATGTTATGGAACCTGCAGATATATTTCAGGATTTTATCTATGTTGGTTCAGAAAAAAGTGAAATTGAAGATCCTGACCAATATTGGGAAGAAAACGGCTATCCAGAAGATGTATCCTATGTAACAGAGGCTGGTGGAGAGACACAAGATGATGGGACAAAAATTACATATTGGGTAGTAGGAGCTGTTGATGTAGACAAAGGTCGAATGCAAGAAATTGCAGATGTATTTTCATCCACATGTAAATTTAAGTTTGAGAAAGCAAAGTATCCTTATTCTGAGCGTAAGCGAGTTTACGATGAGATTGTTGCAAAAGATGACAATAAGATTTTATCAGTAGATTTAATGAAGACATTGGATTTGGTACATGTGATGGTTGCACCTGAGAATGTGGAATTCTATGCGGAGCAGATGGCTGAAGAATATGGAACAAGGGTAGTTGTGTCAGAGGATCCAAAAGCTGTTGATGTAAGTACTTTAGAAGAAGATACAGTGGATATCATAAATGAGGAGACAATAGAAGAAGAATCGGAAGCCGTTGAAAGCAAGTATTATACTTTGAAGAAAGCCAGATGGGGAGGCGTATTCATTGTTTGCTTTGGAGTAGTTATAATCATCATAATTTTTGGTATTAGAAGGCAATATGTAAAAAGAAAAGATGAAGAGTAAATAGTGCTGCAAACTATAAAACATTCGAAGATTAATTACTTTGGAATTTGAACGGCGTAAGAAGAGTTTGTTTTTTTCGTACAAGAATGCTTTCCACTCTACTTTTTGAGAAAGGATCGGATGAAGGAGGAAATGAGTTGTATTGTGGAACAATTCATAGAGCGCTATGGAGATAGGGAAGTCTGTCTTTTCTATTCAGTAGGAGCGGAGCTACATTGCGTTTTGGCAGAGTGAATTCGGTATATTACATACTGTTCCCATAAGATTACCATAACCCTTACGGACGGACAAAAGCAAGTGTTTCGAGGTAGTGTTCGGGAATGTGAAGAACAACTGAAGAACGCAGATTTTTTTAAAGCCAACAGCGGTACACTTGTGAATCTAAAGCATTGTGAAGAATATAATGGCGATGGGTTTCTGATGGGGGATGGAGAAAAAATTTTAGTAAGCAGAGAAAGAAGAAAGCAGGCGCGGAAGCAATTTTGCGCTTACTGGAGCCAGGGATTCGGATTTGGCCCGTGAACTTTCCGTGGGCGGTATTTACAAACGGCTTGTCTGTGGTAAAATAGAACTATAGAAGAAGGAGAAAGCAGACAGTCTATACAGTCCAAGGAGAGGAGTGTCAGAAAATGGGAGGATTATGGCAAGGGTTGAGTCAGATACGGGATGGGAGGCCCACCACGGCCGAGTGGCCGGTAAGGATCTGGAATGAGTGGGAAATCCCCTCGGAATTTCGCAAACAGGTGATGGAATGGATGCAGGGAGAGTTTTCAAAATCTGATTTTGTCTTTGCCCCGCGCAGGCGCAGGGTGGAAGGCTCGTTTTCTTACCTGTTTGGTTATGAGGGGGAACGGCTTCTTTATCTTCGTAAGACAGAGATAGGGATTCAGAAAGCACAATTAAACCGAAGTCAGATTGTGGAGGTTTATACACAAAGAGAGCTTTTAAATGCACTGCTGCGTATCACGTATCGGAAGGAGGAGCAGCAGCATACTCTGTTTCTACCCTATATTCCATCTACCTATTATCTTTATGATCCCTTCCTGAACTGGCTGTTAGGGCGCAGCAAGGACTTTCTTCCGGTGGAAGCCGAACAGGAATATCCAAGGCCGATGAAGCTTTACCGGGAGAGTCTTGCAATGTATAATTATTCTCTTGCGGCCTATCGGCTGGGGGAGACGGCTTTGAGGATTACAGCTACCGTTATGAAAAACGCAGACGTCCGTGGATGCCCTGGAGGGTATTTTTAGAGGAGTGGCTGGAAGTTCCTATGGACCATGGAAATTTTGAGCTTCATACGTTCGGATACCTGACAGAGTGCACTTATCGTATCGGATGTTGACAGGACGCGGAGAATTTAGTCAAAGTCTTCAATGGTTCCGGCACCTGCTGCTTCCTCAATATGCAGGATACAGTCGAGGCTGATCTCAATACCGCTCTCCAAAAGGATGCTAGGTTTCTTTTTATTGATTTTTTTGATCCGGCCGGAAGCCGTATGATAAGTTCCGCCGGATTTCTTTTTGTCCGGGACAAAATAGGTGACTGCGATTTCCGGGCGGACGCCAGAATGGCTGGCGAACCGTAACTTTTCATCCAGCATGGCACGTTCTTCCTCGGAAAGCTCCGGTTTTTCACAGGTGGTTCTGGCAGCTTCCCGAATCACATCCCCATATCCGGTCAGGGCCGCAAATGGACTAAACTGTGCCGCGCGCTCCTGCATGGACATCCGGGGATGACGGGAAGAGGTATGGTGAGGAAGCGTTATGATATCCTCATAGTTGTCCTGAAATGTTGTGTTTCTTTGCATAGAATCTCCTTTTTTGAATGTCAGGGAATACCCCTGTGACATATCAGGCTTTATGACCTCCGATTTGGTTGTTTCGGTCCTTCAATGTGGCGCCTTCCTGAAAATTCAGGCCCTTGAGGATGGCGTTTTTTCCAAATTTCTTTTTGATCTCCAGCATGGTCTGCTGCATTTTTTTCTCTCTCGCCAGTTCTTTCTCTGCTTTTTCCTGCTGCTCCTGGGCGGTCTTGTAATCTGTGAAAAGCTCCATTTGTTGGAAACGGGGAGCCATGCTTTCTTCTGCTTCTGAAAGGACATGATTCGCTGTCATGGTGATGCGACGCACCAAAAGGGATGGATCTACAATCCGGTCAAATAAGAGCAAAACTGCCTGAGTGATCTGATTGGAAGAAGAGGTGTAGCGATCCAGATTTGCCGTGCCGTGGGCATGCTTTGGTACATGTCTGCCGTAGCGGTCTGTGTGGATCTCTCCCCGGTAGCGCTTTCGAAGGAGAGGGTCTTTTAAGTTGTCGATATCGTAACCGACAGTCATAACGATTTGCTTGGTGACCAGTCCTTTGTCTACCAGATCTAAAGCTAAAAGATCGGCCATTTCCCGAACAACCAGTTTTGCCTTTTCAGAAGAATACGGACAGGGCAATATCTGTCCTGAGCCAATGCTGTTGCTGTCAGGACGGTAGGATTTAATATCGGCAATGGTGCAAGGTTCCCAGCCCCAGGCATGGTCGATCAGCAGTTCTGCATTTATACCAAACAGATGATAAAGCAATTCTTCGTTATAATAATCTGTGGGAGCGCCAATGGAACAGCGGGCAATATCTCCCATGGTAAAAAGACCGTGCTCTTCCAACTTTTTGGCGTAGCCCTTCCCCACTCGCCAGAAATCTGTGAGCGGCCGGTGAGACCAGAGTGCGCGCCGGTAGGAAATCTCATCTAATTCTGCTATGCGCACGCCGTTTTCTTCCGGAGGAATATGTTTAGCTTCCACATCCATGGCTACCTTGCACAGATAAAGATTGCTTCCAATCCCGGCAGTAGCTGTAATCCCGGTATTTGCGAGTACATCCAGAATGATTTTGACGGCCAGCTGGCGGGCAGTCAACCGATATGTGTTCAGATAGCCGGTGGCGTCAATGAAAACTTCGTCAATGGAGTAGACATGCATGTCCTCCGGGGCGATGTATTTCAGATATATTTGGTAGATCTTTGCGCTGATCTCCATATAGCGGGCCATTCGCGGGGGAGCTATGATGAAATCCACGGCCAGAGAGGGATCTTTTTTTAACTCCTTCTCCTGGCAGGAAGAACCAATCAGGCGTTTTTCAGGAGTCTGCCTGCGCCGCAGATCATTAGCTTCCTTTACTTTTTGGATGACTTCAAAGAGGCGTGGCCTGCCGGGGATTCCATAGGCCTTCAGTGCGGGGGAGACTGCAAGACAGATGGTTTTCTCCGTGCGGCTTTCATCCGCCACCACAAGATTGGAAGTCATAGGATCTAATCCCCGTTCCCTGCACTCCACGGAGGCGTAGAATGATTTTAAATCAATGGCAAGATAGGTTTTCTCAGACATTGCCCCGGTCTCCTTTTTAAGCATCGTTGGGGGCCTTTGCCCCCAACATCTTATTATACAGCTTGTGCATGAGGATGCAAATGTTTCCTTATTAAAAGTCAAAATTTTATATGTTTCTCCCTGTTTTTTCCAAAGACTTTCTTTTCTTTTTTTATAATAAAAATAGCAACTATATGCAAAGACGGGAAAGATTACAGAGTTACCATCACGTAAAGGGGGATAGGTCTATGAGAAAACAGGGAAAAAGAGCAGTGGCATGGATGTTGGCGGCAGCAATGGTATTAGGTGGCCTGCCATTGCAGGAACTGCGCGCGAAGGAGGCAGAGCCGAGGGCACAGAAGATATTTATCGACAGCGCCCGGGAGCTTGTGGAATTTGCCAATACGGTGAACGGAGGAGACAGCTTTCAGGGCAGAGAAGCAGTATTGACCGGAGATTTGAACATGGAAGGCGTAGAGATGGAGGCCATTGGCACGGAAGGAGTACCATTTCGGGGCACTTTTGAGGGGCAGGGCTATGAAATTCAAAATCTGAGTATCGATGGCGCTGATAATCAGGGACTCTTTGGTGTGGTAAGGGGAGGAATCGTACAGGACGTGACCCTGACTCAGGCACGGATTGTGGGTGAGCGTAACACAGGAGGG
Source organism: uncultured Lachnospiraceae bacterium (assembly GCA_902476645.1). Classification (GTDB taxonomy): domain Bacteria; phylum Bacillota; class Clostridia; order Lachnospirales; family Lachnospiraceae; genus CABSEG01. The sequence continues at coordinate 9,671 of CABSEG010000005.1, forward strand.
ATTGCGGGCAGCAGCAGTGGAACCATAAAAAACTGTATTTTCCAGGGAGAAGTACAGGGGATGGAGAGCGTGGGTGGCATTGTGGGGGTTCAAACTGGTGGAACCATTACCCGATGCGCCAGCCAGGCGGAAGTATCCGGGACAGGAAATGATACCGGAGGCGTTTTGGGAAAAGGGAATGGAGGACAAACGGAGCTTTGCAGCAGTCAGGGAAATGTTACGGGTGGCATGGGCACCTGCGGGGGTGTGGCAGGATATCTGAATGGCTCCTCGGTTGCCAATTGTTACAGCAGGGCTGACGTCAGCACTACGGGGGCGAATATCGGGGGGATCATCGGAGGAATTGACGGAAACAGTCCGGCGAAATGCTGTTATTCCACCGGAGCGGTGACTAACAACGGAACCGGAAACGGCGGAGGCGCCATCGGTTGGAACCGGGCTGGGGACGTGTCCGGCTGTTACTATAATTCGGACGTATACAAGGGTACAGCCATCGGCAGCAATGAAAGCGGTGGGACAGCCTATGGCAAATCTACAGAAGAATTAAAGCTGGAGGAGACCTTTGAAGGATTTGATTTTACTTCTGTCTGGACCTTTGCGGAAGGAGTCAATGACGGGTATCCGGTGTTTCTCCCGGAAAAGCCAGCAGACGAGAGAGTAAACGCCGATTATGAGTGGCTTACCTTTGATCAGATTAAGGGAGAAAATGAGAGCCAGGAAAAGATCGGGGAGAATTTACAGCTTCCTGTGAAAGGGTTATACGACAGCAACATTTACTGGAGCAGCAGCAACCCGGAGATTCTCTTAAACAGTGGCGTATTGGTATCCGGACTTACCCAAAAGACCCAGGTGACGCTGACTGCCCGTGTCACGGCGGAAGGCCTGGAGAAGGAAAAGGAATTTACCGTTACGGTTCTTCCCACTCAGAAGGAGGAGCGTCCTCTCCATATTCTGCAGATTGGGGATTCCAATACGGAGTTTGCAAGAATTACCCAAAGTATGAACCAGATTTTGAAAAACGAGTATGGTATGTACGGGGATGGTTTCTTGACTCTTTGTAAGGATTATATCAATATTGCTCCGGAGCATTTTTCCATAGAGTACGATGGACAGTGGTATCAATATGATTTGGTTTACGGGGCGGGTGAGTTTGCTGCCGCTCAGGATACTCCCTTTGGCTTGTATGCCCAGAGCAGAAGTGCGGGAGATACGATTACGGTTCAGTTTGCCGGGTCTGCGGTGGATCTTTATTACCTGAGCTGGGCCGGAGCCGGTACCTTCCGGGTGACCATCGACGGAGTGGATTATGGTCAGGTGGTGCAGACCTCCAATGAATTTGTGACGAAAAAGGCGGTTTATGAGGGACTTTCCTATGGCCTGCACACCATGGTGATAGAGAATGTCTCAGGGATTATTAATTTTTACGGAGCGGATTACCGGGTAGATCAGGCCGAGTCCAGAAAGAATATCAGCACCTGGGGAAAGGCCGGAATCCAGGCGAAACAATATGCCGTGGATTTGAATGAAGCCGTGTTTGAGACAGCCCTTACTCAGCTGAATCCGGATGTGGTGGTGCTCCTTCTGGGTACCAATGATAACGGCTGGGCTGCCTGCCCGGCGGACACCCTGGAAGGCTACCTGGATACGATCATTAAGAGGGTGAAAGAAGCCCTTCCGCAGACAGAAATTTGGGTACTTTCCACTTTTGAGACGGTCAATTCAAAAGAAATCCTGCACAGCTATTGGGACAGCGCATTTCCAAATGCAGCCAGGAAAAATGGCGTGCATTACTGGTCCATGGGAGAATGGTTTGGTCCCTATACCACGAAACAGATGGCGGATGGGTGGCATTCCAATCTTCAGGCCAGCCAGAAAATCGCCGAGAAACTTTACCAAGTGATCCTGGGCGGGCAGGACGTGGTGGGACGAAACGTAGTTTCCGTTCAGCAGCCGGACGGGGTGAACGCAAAGACCGGCACCTTTTTCGAGAATTTAAAGTTGCCGGAACGGGTGAAGGTGCAGCTGGACGATCTGCAACAGTCCGACGTATGGGCGGATGTGCAATGGTCCCCGGAGGGTTATAGCGAAGGCGCAGGAAGTTATACATTGAAAGGAAGCCTGGTTTTGCCGGAGGAAGAGCGAATCTATAATCCCCAGAACCTGCAGGTATCCCTTTGTGTGACGTTAAGGGAGGATTACCGGGAAACCCAAGATCTCCGATTGTTTTATGACTTTGAGGATGTAGAAGACGGAATGGTTCCGGATCTTGCGGGCGGAGGATATACTGGAAAATTGTGTGGGAATGTGGAGATTGGGGAGGCTATGACCGGCAGCGGCGCAGTACTCCCCGGAGATTCCGGGTCGTATCTTGAAATCCCCAAAGAGGCTCTGTTGGACTGTGAAGAGATGACCCTTTCCATGTGGGTAAAACTGGATCAGGCCGCCGACTGGACGACCCTGTTTAGCGTTGGATCTGAGACTACGAATTATGTAGTTATGGCTGGCGCGGGAAGTCCCGGGGGAGTGCCCTGTGGAGTTACCACGGCTATTATGGCGGACGGAGGGGCCGAGTATCGTATCAAAGCTCCGGCCGAAAAGAAAGTGCCGGTTGGCAAATGGGTACAGATCGTGTATACCCAGGCTTACGGAAAGGCGCATATATACTTAGACGGAGAGTTGGTCGCACAGGAAGAGGATATGCCGGTGAGTTTTGAAGATGTGATAGCGGCAGGCGCAGATCAGATTCGGCTGGGAGCTGCTAATGCATGGCCAGATCCGGCGGTGAAAGGAACGGTGGAGGAAGTAAAGATTTACGGCCAGGCGTTGACCCAGGAGGAAATCCTAGACTCCATAAGAGAAAAAGAAGAGGGAGCGGACAAATCCAGTTTACAGTTGTTATATGACCTTTATAAAGACAGAAGTGAGAGCGATTACACACCGGAGAGCTGGGAAGTGTTTGTTGAGGCTTTTAACAGAGCAGAGGAAGTACTTGCAGATGAAACAGTCAGCCAGCAGGAGGTGGATGAGGCGTCCCAGGCGCTTAAGGACGCGGCAGAAGCTTTGGTAAGCGTGGGAGAAAGCGGATTGACAGAAGAGGACCTGAAAGAGGCTGTAGAGGCAGCAGAGGCAGCAAAGGACGCGGCAGAGAAGGCAGAGGGTCTGGCGCAGGAGGCAAAGAAAGAGGCAGAGCGATTAGCCGGGGAGGCCGCAGAAGCGCAGAAAAAGGCGGAAGAGGCATGGCAGAAAGCTAAGGAGATGGCCGACGCGTCCGAGACAGAGAAGGAGGCAGCAATCGCCCAGGCAGAGGAAGCCGCCAGTCAGGCGCAAGAAGCCCGGAAGAGAGCAGAGGAAGCCCAGTATGCATTGGAGCGCGCGGAGGCGGCCAGAGACGCGGCGCGAAAGGCAGTGGAACGCTGTCAGGCCGAGGCAGAAGCCATTCGAAGTCTTCTGCAGGCAGCCAAAGACGAGATTGACAGAACCATAGCAGAGGCTGAAAAGTCCAAAGAAGAGGCAGAGAGGCTGAAAAAGGAGGCGGAAGAGTCCGCGAAACTGGCAGAGGAGGCTCTAAAGAAGTTACAGCAGAGCAGCCAGGAGCAAAAGCCGGAGAACATAGTTAGAAAAGGAGAGATCTATACCGTAGGAAAACTGAAATATCGGGTAACGGATACGAAGAAAAATACGGTTAGCGTGACAGGAGTCAAAAAGAAGGGGCAAAAAACGGTTACGATACCTGCCACAGTGAAGATTCGTGGAGAAAGCTACAAAGTAACGGCAGTATCCAAGAAAGCCTTTCGTAAGAATAGCAGCGTAAGAAAGGTAATCCTTGGGAAACATGTGACGGAAATCGGAAAGAACGCCTTTGAAAAGGCCAGAAATTTAAAGAGCGTAGTGCTCAGGACCAATAATCTGAAAAAGGTAGGAAAGGGAGCCTTTCAGGGCGTGGACAAAAGATGCGTGATCCGGGTGCCATCTGGAAAAGCTAAGGCGTATCGCAAGGTGTTCGGGAAAAGCGGTATGGGAAAAGTTATAAAGATCAAATAGGAGACAAGGGGATGCAATTCGTATAAACGGGTTGCATCCTTTTATCAGAGAGCGGAGACTAGCTGGGCATATGGACACGGATATCCAAGATACTTTGATCAATGTGTATCAACAGGTCTTCTCGTCAGAAGAATTAGAAGAGGGATCGTAAAAACTTCAATGGCAGTTCAGTTGTCCCAGAAGCTAAAGAAGACCGGTCAGGAATTTACCCAAGAAAGCTGGGAGGCCGTAGAGGAAGCTCTGGCAGTCAGGAAAAGGCAAAGGTACCGAAGAAAGGAATTGTGAACAAGGTGTTAAATAAGTCAGGAAGACCGGCTACAACTGCAATAAAGTAAAGTATTAAGAAAAACCGCTGTATGTCATGGGAAAAGAATATCAAGAAGCAGGCTTCTTGGATCTTACGGTGAAGTACAGCGGTTTTTTGATCCCTTTGTAGAAAAACGCATCAAAGGACCGGGACAGATGATAAGGATAAGACAGCAAAGAATCACAAGATGTCAAAAAACCTTAAATTTAAGTCAAATTATTCTAAAGATTCTGAGGCTGCAAGGCTCTATAATAAAAATGGATTCTTTATGAGGAAATGTTTGCAGAAAGGAGAAACACATATGAAAAAACGGATCATGTCGATCCTGCTGTCCCTGACTATGATAGCGGGATCCTGCCTTCCGTCCATGGGGACGGTCTTTGCGGCGGGGGAAGAACCCCAGGTGCAGACCGTAGCAGCGGAGAATGGCGAAAGAAGGGGGAATCTAAATTATTTTTCCAATCAGGGAAAATTAAATGAGGATGCCTTCGTACAGCTTCCCATGGGAGCGGTGGAAGCAAAGGATTGGTTAAAGCAGCAGCTTTACCTGCAAAAGAATGGCCTGACAGGAGCTATTCATGATGAGTATCCCCTGTACGGGCCAGATAATGGCTGGAGAGGCGGAAGCGGAGACGTATGGGAAAAGGGTCCCTATTATCTGAGAGGTCTGGTCTCCCTGGCTTGGGTACTCGATGATGAAGAGCTGAAGGATAAAGCTATGGAGTGGATTAACTTCATCTTAGACAACCAGAGAGACAATGGCTTTATGGGGCCTCTTAGTGATGGAGACGGAAGCTCAAACAGCTGGGACTGGTGGCCCCGCATGGTGATTTTACAGGTTATCCGGGATTACTATGAAGCAACGGAGTTGGAAGGAGAACCGGATGCCAGGGTAATGCCCTTCTTTGAGAAGTATTTCAGATACCAAGCGGAACGTCTGCACCAGAAACCGCTGACTGACTGGGCAGCCTCCAGAGGGGGAGATAACATTGAAGTACTCTTATGGTATTATAACCGTGTCTATAGCGCGCTGAATCCCACAGAAACCGATTGGATTATTGATTTAGCCCTTTTGTTGGCAGGACAGACAAAATCTCAAAACAGCGGATTGGACTGGAACACGGTATTTAACGACACCACAGTACGGGAACATGTGGTAAATACCACGCAGGCCATGAAGACTCCGGCTGTGTTGAGCCAGCTTCCGGACCATGCGCAGGATGCAGACTCCTTAAAACAGGGGATTTTTAACATGGGCATTGACCACGGCAGAGTGGACAATCTGGCCAATGCGGACGAGGCGGCCAGAGAGAACTATCCTTACCGGGGAGCAGAGCTTTGTTCCGTAGTAGAGAGTCTGCTGTCCAATGAGATGTCCATTCGCATTACGGGAGAAAGCTGGTTGGGCGATCAAATGGAACAGACCGCTTACAACAATCTGCCGGCCGGATATGCCCCGGATTATACAGGACACAATTATTTCCAGGCACAGAACCAGGTACTGGCCACCCATGGATATCATGAGTTTGAAAATGACCATGGGGACTCTTGCTCTTACGGGGCACTGACAGGCTTTGAGTGCTGTTTTCCCAACATGCATATGGGATGGCCAAAGTTTGTGCAGAGCATGTGGATGGCTACCAAGGATAACGGCCTTGCGGTTGTGGCCTATGGTCCGAATACCGTGACGGCCAAGGTGGCGGACGGAAAGACAGCAGTCTTTGATGAAGTGACAGACTATCCGTTTGAGGATACGATTGCCTTACATTATTCCGGCGACACGGCACAATTTCCTCTGAAGCTGCGCCTGCCCGCATGGTGTGAAGAGCCTGTAGTAACCGTAAACGGAGACCGGGCAGATCTTAGCGTACAGGAAAAGGGGTTTGCGGTGGTAAATCGCCAGTGGGAAGCAGGAGATCAGGTTGTGGTAACGTTCCCCATGGAAGTGCGCGCCTCCACCTGGTATAATAACGCTCAGGCAGTGGAGTACGGTCCCCTGATCTTTGCCCTGAAGGTGGAAGAAGATTGGAGAATCGCCACAGATGACGAGGCCAGAGAAATTAAGTATGAGCCGGTGGGAGAATTTGACCGCAAGGAGGTTTACCCGGCCAGCGACTGGAACTATGCGCTGGTATTGGACGAAGAGGATTTACAGTCTTCCTTTGAGATTATAAAACAAGAGGATGTGGCCTTACAGCCCTTTACCCTTTCCAATGCGCCCATTACCATGAAGGTGAAAGCACAGCAGGTGCCTCAGTGGAAGCTGAAGGGAAATGTGGTTCCGGAACCGCCCTATTCCCCGATAGCAGAGGATGAAAGTCTTCAGACAGAGGTAGAGCTGGTGCCCTATGGCTGTACCCGTATCCGTATTACCCAGATGCCAACGGTGGGAACTCCATCGGAGGATGGCATTACAGAGCGGACTATGGAAGATGCGAAGGTTTATGAAGAGGACGGCGTTAAGGTAACGGAATTTGACAACGTGGTGGTGCCTTACGCAGAGGATTATATCCTCAAAGTATCCTACACGGGAAGCGGCCCTATGGCTCTGAACATCAATGAGAAATACCAGGAAACCGTAGAATTTGGCGGAAGCGGGACGTACACGCTGGAAAATCTAAACGACATCGTTCCGGGAACCAACCAGTACTTTGATTTTGGATACGGAAAATATAACAATCTTCGTTTCTATGGCGATGCGGTAGAGATCACCAAGATTGAGATTTTGCCGGTGGAACTGTTTACCGAGCCGGTGATCAAAAGCGCGGTGCTCAGCGAGGATGGGACCAGCGTGACCCTGAATACCAATATAGACCGGGGAGCTGGCTTCTACACCGTGCGCTATGGAAACGAGAGCAGAAATTATACGATGACGGCGGAAAACTTCTTTGAAAAAGGAGCCACCATCACAGGCTTGACTCCGGGAGAGGAGTATTACTTCCAGATTTCCATGCTGGTAAATGGTGTAGAAAAAACCTCCAATGAAATAAAGGCTGAGAAGCCAGGAGAGGGGGAAAAGATTCCTTCCTTCAAGGATGATTTTTCCAATGCAGAGGCCAGTAAGGAAAAGTGGACCGTTTATGATCCCAACGATGCCGTTCAGTTTACAGACGGAAGCCTCCAGGTGGGCACAAGCCCTAACGTGAAGATTATGGCAGGCAGCGGAGATCAGATCTGGACGGACTACGCCGTGGAGACAACCCTGAAGGGACCGGAAAATCCCCAGAGAGATTTTGGCGTGATGTTCCGCTGCACCAATGTAACCGGCGAGGGAGCAGACAGCTACCAGGGGTATTATGTGGGAATTGACGCCATCGGAAATGGCCTGAATGTGGGGTATGCCAATGGCAGTTGGAACGATATTGCCAAGGTACCGGCGTTTACCTATGAACCAAACAAGGATTATAAGCTGAAAATTTTAGTATGCGGCAACCAGTTTAAGGTTTACGTGGACGGAGAACTGGCGTACGAGCTGACAGATGATAAGTTTGCCTATGGCGCAGTGGGACTTCGATCCTGGAATCAACCCTTTGAGGCCAATTCGTTTCAGGTGCGGGAATTGACAACAGAGGAAAAGGCGCTTTTTGGCGGAGAACAGGAACCACAGGAGCCGCAGGAACCGGAAGCAGTGGCGCCGGAATTTATAGATGATTTTGAAGATGCAGAAGCGTCCGCTCAGGTCTGGAGACTCTGCGGAGACCAGAGCAAGATGCATTTTATTGGCGGAAAACTCTCCATGGATTCCAGTAACAATGTAAAGGCTGTGACCGGCGAGGATGGCTGGAGAGATTATGTGGCAGAAGTTTCCATTACCCTGTCAGGTGACAGCACCCAGAACGCAGGGCTGATGTACCGGGTTTCCCAGGTAGAAGACCAGGGCTCTGACGGCTATCACGGTTACTTCTATGGAATTGGAAACAACAACGACGGCACAGGATATTTCATTTTAGGATACGCCGACGGAGGCTGGCACCAGACCAGAAGATCGAATCTTCCCGCCTTTGAGAACGGAAAAGCATATCGTCTAAAGGTGGTGGTATCCGGCGATCGGGTTGCTATTTTCCTGGATGACGAGCTGCTGACCCGGTTTGTGGACAACCGATATTCCTATGGAAAGATCGGATTGCGTTCCTATGAAAAGCCCTTTAGCGCAGATGATGTAACGGTACGGCCCTTCACAGAAGATGATGAGGCAGTATTTGATGGAATGAGCCGCTATGTGGATGAAACTTTTGGATCCTATAAGACGATTCAGCTGAAGTTCCCGAAATTTAGTTCAACCGGAAAATACAAGATTGAGTATGGTACAGAATCCGGAAAATATACGAACGAAGTTTATAATCTCAGCCATAATGTGAGTTGGAACGGACAAAGTGTATCTTCCGATAAACTGGGATTATCTCTTCCGGAGAATAACAAGGATTACTATCTGCGGCTGATTGGATTGAATGGAAATCAGGAAACGATTATTTCCGATGAAGTTAAGGTACACACCGGAGACAAGTGGGATTTGACAGAAGAGATGGAGAAGCTCTCCGACTGCCTGGAGGAAGCAACTCAGACAGATGCGCAAGGATGCACGGAGGAATCTGTGTACCGGCTGGAATGGGCTATCCAGAATGCCGAAAAGGTGAGCCAGGAGGCAGACAGCAACCTGATTGACGTGCGTCTGGCTAAAAATTGCCTGAAGGTGGGCATGAATGAGCTGGAAAAAGAGCAGGGAGAAGTAGAAGAGGCGGACAAGACAGGCTTGCAGTTCGTATATGACCTGTATAAGGACAAGAAGGAGAGCAATTACACACCAGAGAGCTGGAAGGCATTTGCAGAGGCACTTGCCAGAGCAGAGGAATTGCTTGCGGATGAAAAGGTCAGCCAGCAAGAGGTTGACGAGGCGGCCAAAGCGCTCCAGGATGCGGCAGAAGCTCTGGTAAGTGTAGGAGGCGGACTGACAGAGGAAGACCTGAAAGAGGCTGTAGAGGCAGCAGAGGCAGCAAAAGAGGCAGCAGAAAAAGCCCAGGAGCTGGCTCAGGCGGCAAAAGAAGAGGCAGACCGGTTAGCCGGAGAAGCCGCAGAAGCACAGAAAAAAGCCGAAGAGGCATGGGAGAAAGCTCAGGATATGGCAGACGCGTCCGAGGAAGAAAAACAGGAGGCCATCGCCCAGGCTGAGGAAGCCACCAGACAGGCGGAGGCAGCCCAGAAGAAGGCCGAGGAAGCCCAGGAGGCCCTTGAGCGGGCGGAGGCAGCCAGAGACGCGGCTCTCAAGGCAGTAGAGAGTTATCAGGCTGAGGCAGAAGCCATTCGAAGCCGTCTTCAGGCAGCTAAAGATGAGATTGCCAAAGCGGAGGAAGAAGCCAGAAAGGCTAAAGAAGAGGCAGAGAGGCTGAAAAAGGAAGCTGAGGAATCTGCGAGATTGGCAGAAGAGACCTTAAAGAAGCTGCAAGAGAACAGCCAGAAGCAGGAGACGGAAGATACGGTCAAGAAGGGAGACATCTACACCGTAGGAAAACTGAAATATCAGGTAACGGATGTAAAGAAGAAGACCGTGACCGTAACAGGCGCCAAGAAGAAAGGACAAAAGACGGTTACCATACCGGCCACTGTGAAGATCCATGGAGAAAGCTACAAAGTGACGGCAGTGGCGAAGAAGGCTTTCTACAAGAACAGCAGTTTAAGAAAGGTGACCATTGGAAAGAACGTGACGGAAATCGGAAAGAACGCCTTTGGAAACACCAGAAACTTAAAGAGCGTGGTGATCAAGACAAAGAACCTGAAGAAGGTAGGAAAGGGAGCCTTCAAGGGAGTGCACAAGAAATGTGTGATCCGGGTACCGTCTAAGAAAGCCAAGGCATATAAGAAGCTTATAAAAAAGAGTGGAATTGCCAAAACTGTGAAGGTAAAATAGAACATACAGTTAAGTGAAACATATGGCTGTCGCATGGCAAAAGAAGTTGTGCGACGGCCATATGTGCGATAAGAGGAGGTATAGATCGAGAGGACGAGAAGTTTATAAAAAACAAAACAAATGTTCGAAAAAACCTTGCGCAATAACAGGACTTGTGATACAATTAAAAGCAAACAAGTGTTCTGTATGGAGGTTGAGACGGATATGAAGTTACAGGAACGTATGGGGGTGAAGGAGAAGCTGGAAATTTTGGCGGACGCGGCAAAGTATGATGTGGCCTGCACATCCAGCGGTGTATCAAGAAGAGGAGACGGACAGGGTATGGGAAATGCGGTGACAAAGGGAATCTGCCACAGCTTTTCTGCGGACGGCAGGTGCATTTCACTTTTAAAGATCTTGTTTACCAATGAGTGTGTCTTCGACTGCAAATATTGTCTGAACAGGGCATCCAACGATGTGCCGAGGGTTTCCTTTACACCAGAGGAAGTATGCACCCTGACAATGGAGTTTTACAGGAGAAACTATATTGAGGGGCTGTTTTTGAGCTCCGGAGTCCTCTACAGCCCTGTTTATACCATGGAGCTGCTATATCAGACGTTAAGACAGCTGCGGTGCGTTCATCATTTTCAAGGGTATATCCACGTGAAGGCCATACCCGGCGCTCCTGAGGAGCTGGTTGAGAAAACCGGGCTGCTGGCAGACAGAATGAGCGTGAATCTGGAGCTCCCAACCGCGGAGAGTCTGAAAAAACTGGCACCTCATAAGAACCGAAAGACGATTCTGACTCCTATGCGTCTGATTCAAAGAGGGATGGAGCAAAACCGCCATGAAATCGCATGCTACCGGAAGGCGCCCAGGTTCGTACCGGCGGGGCAAAGCACGCAGATGATTATCGGAGCGACGCCGGAGAATGACTTTCAGATTGTCTCAGTGGCGGAAGCTCTGTACCGGAAGTTTCGCCTTAAACGGGTGTTTTACTCGGCCTTTGTCAATGTCAACCGGGATGCCTCCCTGCCTGCCCTGACTGGAGAGACCCCTCTGCTGCGGGAGCACCGCCTCTATCAGGCGGACTGGCTTATGCGCTTCTACGGTTTTGAGGCACGGGAACTTCTGTCCGAGAAGCGGCCTAACTTCAACGTTTTTCTGGATCCTAAGTGTGATTGGGCCCTTGGACATCTGGAAGACTTTCCTATAGAAGTGTGCAGCGCGGACTACAGGACGCTGCTGCGTGTGCCCGGAATTGGCGTCCGGTCTGCCCAGAGGATTGTTTGCGCCAGAAAGCAGGGAACCCTCACTTTTGAGCATTTGAAAAAGATGGGGGTGGTGCTAAAGAGGGCGGTGTACTTTATTACCTGCAACGGAAGGCAGATGTATCCTGTCAGGCTGGAGGAGGATTACCTTTTCAGAAATCTGATCCATACAGATCAGAGAAAAAAATATGATCTGGAACACTACCGGCAGCTGAACCTGTTTGAAGACTGGGGGATGGAGAATGCCTCCGGAAAGGGGGAGAGGATGGCGTGACCACGGTTTTTTGTTGTGAGGAAACCATCGATGGAATTTTAACCGGGATCTATGAAGCCTGGATGAGCGGTCTGGAACAGGATGCCGTAAAGGTGCAGACGAATCAGACGAGAAATTTAGAATTGTTTTCCTGTTACGTGCAGGTACAGACAGATCCCAAAAAGGCAGAAAAAATAGCGGAAACCTTGAGGAGGAGCCTGCCCCGGGAAAGCTGGAGGCAGATCTTCTTGGCCGCCCTCTCCGAGAATCCTGACCGGGGAGAAGCGATTTACCGTGTTTTTGTGATGGTTCTGGCTGAGCAGGGAGGGCAGAATGTGATGGAACGGCTGCAAAATCCGGACGTGTGCCGTGTGTTTGAATTGTCCAGGAGGGTGGAACATGAGAGCCACCGCTATTTGGGGTTTCTCCGGTTCCGGGAGACAGAAAACAGGATTCTGTACTCCAGGATTCATCCGGAAAACCGGGTACTGGCGGCGATCGGTGAACATTTTGCGAATCGATTTCCACAGGAACACTTTTTGATCTATGATGAGACCCACGGGGAAGTTTTGATACACCCAAAGGGAAGAGACTGGTTTTTGGCTAAAAGCGGGAAGGAAGGGATTACGGAACCGGAAAAAGGTTCCGGAAGAGAAGCGGAATTTCAGGATTTGTGGCAGACTTTTTGCAGTACAATTGCCATAGATGAGCGCAGAAATCCGGGACTGCAAAAGCAGATGCTGCCGTTGAAATTTCGCGGATTTATGACAGAGCGCTATGAATGACGGAGAGGATATCGAACAAAGTCGGATTTTGGAAGAACCAGGATAAAATATATTTGACAAATGCTGGAATCAATGGCATAATACGTGATGACGCAGGGAAAGGTCTCTGCTAACTAATTAATAGAGCTGTAAATTCAGAAAGGATTTGATGCGATGATGTCAGAGAGAAAAATTAAACTTACTGAACTGGAAGAGGTGAAGGAGTTTGTTCGTGCGGCTGAGCAGTGTGACTTTGACATTGATGTATTCTACAACCGGGTAATTATTGATGCAAAGTCAATTATGGGAGTTCTGAGTATGGACTTAACGCGTGAACTGACAGTAAAGTATGGCGGAAAGGATCTGCAATTTGAAAACGTGCTGAGCAAGTACGCCACTGCATAAGAATATTACCTTATAAATGGACGTAAGAAGGTCCGGAGAGTGGGAAAACTCTCCGGACCTTTTCAAAATAAAGAGAAAGACAGGAAAAGGACGGTCTTGGAATGGAAGTCATCAGAATATCGGTGCGCAGCCTGGTGGAATTTTTGCTTCGCAGCGGCAACATTGACAAACGAAGAGGTGGTTTAGCGGATAAGGAGGCTATGCAGCTGGGAAGCAAGCTTCACCGGAAAATACAAGGCAGAATGGGACCCGGATACCAGCCGGAGGTTCCTCTGAAGTATACAGAAGAGTGTGAGGGGTTTACGCTGTGCATTGAGGGAAGGGCGGATGGAATCAGTACAGAGGGGAAGGTGCCCCTGGTGGATGAGATCAAGGGTATTTACCGGGATGTATATCTGCTCAAAGAGCCGGTACCGGTACATCTGGCCCAGGCCAAGTGTTACGCCTATCTCTACGGCAGCCAGCATGGGGAGCATTCCATGCGGGTGCAGATGACTTACTGTAACCTGGAGACGGAGGAGATCCGGCAGTTTTGCCAAACCTATCCCATGGAAGAGCTGGCCCGGTGGTTTGAGGGACTGACAGAGGAGTACAAGCGGTGGTGTCGTTTTCAGGTGGCCTGGAGGCAGAGAAGGAACGCTTCTATTAAAAAGCTGGAATTTCCTTTTCCCTACCGGGAGGGGCAAAAAGAACTGGCAGCCGGTGTGTACCGGACCATCTATCACAAGAAAAAGCTTTTTATCCAGGCGCCAACCGGGGTGGGAAAAACCTTATCCACTGTCTTTCCGGCCATAAAGGCAGTGGGAGAGGGGTTGGGAGAAAAGGTTTTTTATTTGACAGCGAAAACCATTGCCAGAACAGCGGCCGAAAAGGCCTTTGCGCTGTTAAAAAAGCAGGGACTTTCCTATAAAACCATTACACTGACGGCCAGGGAGCGCATCTGCCCCATGGAAGAGGCAGAGTGCAATCCGGATGCCTGCCCTTATGCCAACGGCCATTTTGACCGGGTCAATGAGGCTGTCTATGAGATGGTGACCGGGGATGGCTCCTATACCAGGGATGATTTGTTGCGCCAGAGTGAAAAGTGGCAGGTCTGTCCCTTTGAGCTTTCTCTGGACGTGGCGGTTTGGATGGATGGGGTGATCTGTGATTACAATTATGTCTTTGACCCAAGAGCCCAATTAAAGCGGTTTTTTGGAGAGGGAGGAAAGGGGGAATACCTCTTTTTGATTGATGAGGCCCACAATCTGGTGGAGAGAGGAAGAGACATGTACAGTGCCTCTTTGATAAAAGAAGACTTTTTGCAGGTAAAACGAGCCGTGAAAGGACAGAGCCGGAAACTGGAAGGATTGCTCGGAAAATGCAGCCAGGTTATGCTGGAGTGGAAGCGGGAATGCGAACACTATCGGGTACTGGACCAGGTGGGAAACTTGCTGTTGCCTTTGATGAACTTAAGCGGTGCTATGGAGGAATACCTGGAGGAGGATTTTGAGGGTCAGAAAAAAGAAGAAGTTTTGGAACTGTATTTCGCGGTGCGCTTTTTCCTGGATATTTCCGAACGCCTGGATGAGCATTACGTTATATACGCGGAAAAATCCTCCGCAGAACGGTTTCTGGTGAAGTTGTTTTGCGTGGATCCGTCCTCCAATCTGGCCTGGTGCTTGAATAAAGGAAACAGCGCCATTTTTTTCTCTGCGAACGTGCTGCCTATCGAATACTATACCAGCCTGTTAAGTGAGCAGACAGATGACTACCGGATGTATGCCAGATCTCCCTTTGCGCCGGAACACCAGCTTTTGCTCATAGGAGGGGACGTCAGCAGCAGATATACCAGACGGGGGGAACAGGAATACCGAAAGATCGCCTCCTATATTCAAAAGACGGTGCAAATCCATCCTGGTAATTATATGGTATTTTTTCCATCCTACCGGATGATGGAGGAGATCGCAGCCTATGTGGGGGAAGGGCTGACCGCAGGGGAGCGTATTCTGATGCAAAGCGCGGGCATGACAGAGCAGCAAAGAGAAGAATTTCTGGAGGCATTCCGGGAGGAAGAGGGAAGCCTTCTGGGATTTTGCGTCATGGGGGGGATCTTCGGGGAGGGGATCGATTTGAAGCGAAACCGCCTGATCGGCGCCATCCTGGTAGGCACTGGATTGCCTCAGATTTGCAATGAGAGAGAGATTTTAAAGCAATATTATGACGCGAGAAATCAGGACGGTTTTGCCTACGCCTACCAATATCCGGGGATGAATAAGGTGCTTCAGTCCGCAGGCAGAGTGATCCGTACCGGAGAAGACCGGGGCATTATACTGCTTCTGGATGAGCGTTTTTTGCAGGGGAGATACCGCCGACTTTTTCCAAGGGAATGGGAGACGTATATTCCCTGCACTTTAGAAAATGTGGAAGAAAAGCTTGGAGCATTCTGGAACCAGTGGACAGACTAATTATGCCTTGCCAGAAAACATAGCGGGTGGTAAAATAACAGAGAAGAAAAAGCGGCGCAGCCGTACTGACTCACACACAGAGTATGGAGGATACTATGAGTAACGTTAAGAGAGTGTATGTAGAGAAAAAACCGGATTTTGCAGTGCAGGCCAAGGGACTGCGGCATGAGATTCGAAGCTATCTTGGTATTCAGGGGCTGACCGGACTTCGGGTGCTCATTCGCTATGATGTGGAGAACATCTCCGATGAGGTGTTTGAGAGAGCCTGTAAAACCGTATTTTCAGAACCGCCGGTGGACGATTTATACAAAGAAACCTTTCCTGTGAACGAAGAGGCCAGAGTGTTTTCCGTGGAATACCTGCCTGGTCAGTTTGATCAGAGGGCGGACTCTGCCGTGCAGTGCGTGAAGTTTTTAAAGGAGGACGAAGAGCCGATTATCCGTTCTGCCACCACCTATGTGGCGGAAGGGCAAATCAGCGACGAGGAGTTTGCAGCTATCAAGGCCCACTGTATTAACCCTGTGGACTCCAGGGAAGTGGGTATGGAAAAGCCGGAAACGCTGGTGACCAATTTTGAAGAGCCGGCAGATGTGGCGCTTTTTGAGGGCTTTACCGATATGGAGGAGGGGCAGCTTCGAGAGCTTTACGATTCTTTGAATCTGGCCATGACGTTTCAGGATTTTCTCCATATTCAGCGCTATTTTAAAGGAGAAGAAAAGAGAAATCCCTCTGTCACAGAAATCCGTGTTTTGGATACCTACTGGTCAGACCATTGCCGCCATACCACCTTCTCCACAGAGCTTAAGGAAGTACACTTTGAGGAGGGCTATTACCGGGAGCCCATCGTTAAATCTTATCAGCAGTATCTGGCTGACCGGGAAGAACTGTTTCAGGGCCGGGAAGATAAGTTTGTCTGCCTGATGGACTTGGCCTTGATAGCCATGCGTAAGCTGAAAAAGGAAGGGAAGCTCAAGGATCAGGAAGAGTCTGAGGAAATCAATGCATGCAGTATTGTAGTACCTGTAGAGATTGACGGGAAGACAGAGGAGTGGCTGGTAAACTTTAAAAATGAGACTCATAATCATCCCACGGAGATTGAACCCTTCGGAGGAGCCGCCACTTGTCTGGGCGGCGCTATCCGAGATCCCCTGTCCGGAAGAACCTATGTATACCAGGCGATGCGTGTGACCGGAGCGGCAGACCCTACGGTTTCCGTGAAGGAGACTATGAAAGGTAAGCTTCCTCAGAAGAAACTGGTGCGGGAGGCAGCCCATGGCTACAGTTCCTACGGAAACCAGATTGGACTTGCCACCGGACTGGTGAAAGAGATTTACCATCCTAATTACGCAGCTAAGAGAATGGAGATCGGAGCTGTGCTGGGAGCGGCTCCAAGACATGCAGTGAAGAGAGAGAGTTCCGAACCGGGAGATATCATTATCCTTTTGGGAGGACGTACGGGCCGCGATGGTTGTGGCGGGGCTACCGGTTCCTCCAAGGTGCATACAGAGCAGTCCATTGAAACCTGCGGCGCTGAAGTTCAGAAAGGAAACGCCCCCACAGAGCGAAAAATCCAGCGCATGTTCCGGAGAGAAGAGGTGAGCCGTCTCATCAAGAAATGTAACGACTTTGGAGCAGGCGGCGTATCCGTAGCCATCGGCGAGCTGGCGGACGGATTGAGGGTCAATCTGGATAAGGTACCGAAAAAATATGCAGGACTGGATGGCACAGAGATTGCTATCTCAGAATCCCAGGAGCGTATGGCAGTGGTGGTGGATCCCAAAGATGTGGCGGAGTTTTTGAAATACGCTGCGGAAGAGAACCTGGAGGCCGTCCAGGTGGCCGTGGTAACCCGGGAACCCAGGCTGGTGCTGAACTGGAGAGGCAAAGAAATCGTAAACATCTCCAGAGCCTTCCTGAATACCAACGGTGCGCACCAGGAGACTACGGTAGCCGTGGACATGCCTTCGGAGAAAGATAAGTTTTTTGTAAGAAACCAGGTGGCGGATGTACGGGAGAAATGGCTTTCCACCTTAAGCGACTTAAACGAGTGTTCCCAGAAGGGATTGGTGGAAATGTTTGACGGCTCCATTGGAGCCGCCTCCGTGCTGATGCCTCACGGCGGCAAGTATCAATTGACGGAAACCCAGACCATGGTGGCAAAACTTCCGGTGCTGGAAGGAAAGACGGATACGGTGACTATGATGAGCTTTGGCTTTGACCCTTATCTGTCTTCCTGGAGTCCTTATCACGGAGCAGTTTACGCTGTTTTGGAGTCTGTGGCTAAGATCGTGGCCGGAGGTGGTGACTATCGTAAGATCCGCTTTACCTTCCAGGAATATTTCCGCAGAATGACGGAAGATCCCCACCGCTGGAGCCAGCCTTTCGCGGCGCTGCTGGGAGCTTACAGCGCCCAGATGGGTTTTGGACTGCCTTCCATTGGAGGAAAGGACAGTATGTCTGGAACCTTCAACGATATGGATGTGCCTCCCACATTGGTATCCTTCGCTGTGGATGTGGCCAGCTACAGACATATTCTTACGCCGGAGCTGAAAAGGGCGGGAAATAAGCTGGTATTGCTGCGCATAGAACAGGATCCTTACGATTTGCCGGTTTATGAGCAGATCATGGATCAGTATGGCAAGTTTTTCGAGGATGTGAAAGCAGGCAGGATCCTCTCTGCCTATGCCCTGGACGGCAAGGGGCTTGCTGTGGCAGTCAGCAAGATGGCTTTCGGAAATCATATGGGTGTGAAACTCGAACACAATGTGGACGAGAGGGATCTGTTTACGGCCGGATTCGGAAACATTGTGGCAGAGGTGCCGGACGGAATGGTAGGTCAGCTTTCGATTACCTACACGGTAATCGGGGAGGTTTTGGAGCGCCCTTCACTGGAATACCGGGATGTGGTCATCCCTCTGACAGAGGCTCTAGAGGCCTGGACTGGTACGCTGGAGTCTGTGTTCCATACCCACTCCGGGTTGGAGGAGGAACAAACAAAGATCCAGGTGGAAACGGATCATCAGGATGCCGTGGTAGAGGATGGTGTCTATCAGACCAGGAATGTTCATATTTGCAGGCATAAGGTGGCAAAGCCCAGAGTATTCATTCCGGTATTTCCGGGAACCAACTGCGAATACGACAGCACCAAAGCCTTCCAGAGAGCCGGGGCCCAGGTGGACGTAAAGGTGTTTAAAAACCTGACCGCAGAGGACATCCGGGACTCGGTGGAGGTTTTTGAAAAGTCCATTGCTCAGGCGCAGATTATTATGTTTCCGGGAGGTTTCTCCGCAGGAGACGAGCCGGACGGATCGGCAAAGTTTTTCGCAACAGCATTTCAGAATGAGAAGCTTAAGGAAGCGGTAATGAAGCTGTTACAGGAGAGGGACGGACTGGCGCTTGGAATCTGTAACGGATTCCAGGCACTGATCAAGCTGGGACTGGTACCCTATGGGGAGATCACAGGCCAGACACCAGATTCACCTACGCTGACTTTTAATACCATCGGACGCCACATTTCCAAGATGGTATATACCAGAGTGGTATCCAATAAGTCTCCGTGGCTTCAGCTCGCAACGCCGGGCGCCACCTATGTAAACCCCGCATCCCACGGAGAAGGACGGTTTGTGGCAAATGAGGAATGGCTCAAAAAGCTTTTTGCCAACGGCCAGGTGGCAACCCAGTATGTGACCCCAGACGGCCAGGTGGAGTTAAACCAGGAAGAGTGGAATGTAAACGGCTCCTATATGGCTATTGAGGGTATTACAAGTCCGGACGGACGTGTATTTGGAAAGATGGCGCACTCAGAGCGCCGGGATGAGTCCGTGGCCATAAATATCTATGGGGATCAGGATATGAAGGTTTTTGAGTCCGGAGTCGCTTATTTTAAATAAAAGAAAAGCAGATTTTTCATAACAGAAAAGACATTGCACTGTGAAATTGTTCCAGATGCGATGTCTTTTCTTGCATCTGTTTGCCGAAAGTAATTTTTTGTAAAAAATATCAGAATATTACAAAGACATTTCCCGGATAGTGGTTTTATCATAGGGCATGAAGTATACATAAAGAAAGCTCTGCTTTAGCGTCTCGTCATGGGGAATTCACAAAGGATTTTGCCGCAGAGCGTTGTGTTAAAGGGCTTAGAAAAAGGAGGAGCGATGAAAATGAAAAAAGGGATCGCAAAGGCAATGGCCTGTGTCGTCTTATTAACCAGTATTTCCTGGACGGGCCCGGTGCAGGCCCGGGAAAGTCAAAAGCTGACGCCTGCGGATCTGACCTTCCGTAAGGTCTGGACTGCCCGAAACAAGTTTAATTCAAAGGTGGATATAGCGAACATGGATTTTTCCCAGATCCAATCCTAGGAAAACGGAGCTTTAACCTTTCAGGCAGAGGAGCAGGGGCTGCTGCATATACAAAACGCGGGAGCAGAAGAGGCATCTGACCGGGTGCTTTTGGGGGAACATACGCCTTACGGAGCCTACGATGTGGAGGTCACCCAGCAGGAAGTGGGGACGGATGTAAAATTGGAATTGGTAAAGGATGAGAATAACAAAATCGTTATTACACAGACCAATGATGGGAAGTACAGCCAGCAGCCCACCTTCCTGGAGGAAGTATCCTCCCTGGATATGGCAGATGAGAACCTGCTGGATGAAACAGGGATTTACGACGATAATCCCCCTTACAATACAGTTAGCAAAACAGACGGCGCCGTTCGTTTTGAAGGAGGTACGGGACGGGGGGAAAGCTTTGTACCTGTGGCTTCTTTAGAGCAGGGACATATCTATTCAGCCACGATCTCAGACCAGAGCAGCGGGTATGCCAATATTATCCTGAAGCTGAGAAAAGACAGCAAAAACGGGATTTTCTTTGTACAGCGTTCCAGCGGAGACTGTACCTATGAGATTTTCCGGGATGGAACCAGTGTAAAGACAGGCGGTTTTAAGACGGTTCCCACACAAAAGCCCAGTACCATGAGCATGGAAATCAGGGGAGAGGAGATTGTATTTTCCTGTATCAGCGCCGGGCAGGAACAGTTTTCCCAGAGTGTAAAGGTATCGGATATTTTTAACTTCACAGATCCTGCCGTTATGGAGCAGTTCCAGTTTGTGATTGGAGGCAGAATCGATCCGGGTGAACATGTGGACTTTGGAACGTATGTGAAAACAGTGGGCAAAAATGCCTTCCAGGGCTGTACCAAACTCAAAAAAGTAGCGATTAAGAGTACGGTTCTTAAGAAAGTCGGGAAACAGGCGTTTGGGAAGATCTCCAAACAAGTAACCGTGCAGGTGCCTAAGAAGAAAACAAAGGCCTATACCAAAATGTTGAGAAAGGCCGGAATTACCAAACAGGCGAACATAAAGTGACGTAAAAATACCATCAACGGCGATGAAAAGTCACCGTTGATGGTATTTTTCATGTTTACAGCAGAGCCTGATGTTTTTTACGCATTTGCTCAATCACATCTCTGGTATAAGCCCCCAAAAATTTTTTTTGGTCTTTGGTAAGCTGTTTGAGATCAATAGGTTCTCCGTACTCTAAAATTACTTTCGCCGGACGGATTTTGGGAAACTGGTGCTCAAAAATATTGGCGGAACCGGTGATAGCCATGGGGATGATGAGACAGCCTGATTTTTCGGCGATTTTCATGCTTCCCTCCTTAAACGGCAGCATAGGACCCTCCGGGTGTCTGTTTCTGGTTCCCTCGGGAAAGATACAGATGGAGATTCCCCTTTTTACCTGCTCAATGCCCGTCAAGATGGTTTTTAATCCTTCTTTGATATCGTCCCGGTTCAGAAACAGGCAGTACAGACGCCGCATCCAGGTGGAGAGCAGGGGGATCTTTTTCATGCCGTCCTTCGCCACGTAGCCGGTCAGTCCCGGGCAGCGGGAATAGGTGAGCAGAATATCAAAAAAACTCTGGTGATTACCCACGTAGAGCACGGCTTGATCCTTTGGCACATGCTCCAATCCGATCACCTGTACCTTGGCTCCTGTAATCCAAAGAATGAACTTAAATACATATTGGATGATCCGCAGGGAAGAAAGATCTCTGGCGTAGGGATTCCACTTCCCAATGAGCCATTCCACAAATAAGATGGGAATGGAGAGGATCAAATAGCCGACCACCACAATTACAATACATAGAAAACGTATCATCACACACTCTTCTTTCTGTTATCTTCCGTATAATCTCGTATGTTCCAAAAGCCACTGGGCAAGTTCCTTTGTCAGGTCCCCTTGCTCATACCGAAAAGTCCAGTTTCCTGAGGGAATGCCCGGTGTATTCATGCGGGCCTGGGTATCAAGCTGTAGCAGATCCTGAATCGGGAATAGGGCAAAGCGGGCAATGCTTCCGAGGCAAAGCCGGATCATGTCCAGACTGATCTCTGACCCGTCGCAGTTTAAGTATTTGCACAATTTTTTCCGGGGCTCTGGCTGGATGTACTGAAACCAGCCCAGAGAGGTATCATTGTCATGGGTACCCGTGTAGCAGAGGCAGTTAGGGGTGGTAAAGTTATGGGGTTGGAAGTCGCTTTCCCCCATGCCCTCGAAGCCAAACTGGAGAATTTTCATACCTGGGAAAGAGAAACGATCCCGAAGCGCCTCCACCTCCGGTGTAATGACGCCCAGATCCTCCGCCAGAATAGGCAAATCCTCCCCAAGGGCACTTTGGATGGCTGTAAACAGCTCCGCCCCAGGACCTTTCACCCAGGTGCCGTTGACTGCGGTTTTCTCTCCGGCGGGAACGGACCAACAGGATTCAAATCCACGAAAATGATCAATTCGCAGATAGTCTGTCAGGGAAAGCTGATGACGAATCCGGGAGATCCACCAGTGGTAA
This sequence comes from uncultured Lachnospiraceae bacterium, assembly GCA_902476645.1. Taxonomy (GTDB): domain Bacteria; phylum Bacillota; class Clostridia; order Lachnospirales; family Lachnospiraceae; genus CABSEG01. The sequence continues at coordinate 31,881 of CABSEG010000005.1, forward strand.
TGTTCCCTTTTGTGGGCGTCCCAATCATAGAGGGGATTGCCCCAGAGCTGCCCTGTCACGCTGAAATAATCGGGAGGAACCCCTGCCACACAGAGGGGAAAGCCTTTGGTATCCAGTAAAAACAGTTCCTTATTGGCCCATACGTCAGCGCTGTCTGCGGATACAAAGATGGGGATATCTCCTATGATGGCGATGCCTCTTTCGTTTGCGTAAGTCTTTAAAGTCTCCCACTGGCGGTAAAAGAGAAATTGCAAAAACCGGTAATATCCGATTTCCTTTTTCATAGTCTTTTCCAGCTGGAGACGGTGTTCTTCGGTAAGCGACCGGTATTCCGGCTCCCATTCAAGCCAGGAACAACCCTTATGCAGATCCTTTAGAGTCATAAACAGCGCGTAATCTGAAAGCCAGTACTGATGTTCCTTGCAAAAGGAAAGATACTCCGAATATAGGGGCGTATGTTCCATGGACAAAAACCGATCGTAAGCTCTTTGAAACAGACCGGTTTTGTAGACCAAGACCCATCCGTAATCCACATATTTCGATTTCCATTCCGGTATATGGGACAGATCTTCCTGAGTGAGAAGACCGTCTTCTTTTAGCAAGTCCGGGCTGATGAGCAAAGGCTGGCCTGCAAAAGCCGAAAAGCTCTGATAGGGTGAGTCTCCGAAGCTGGTGGGGCCCAGAGGAAGCACCTGCCAAAGGCATTGACCGCCGGCAGATAAAAAGTCGATAAAGTCATATGCGCCCTGTCCCAGATCTCCGATTCCATAGGGGGAAGGAAAGCAGGTGGGGTGCACCAGAATACCGCTTAAGCGGCGTTGATAAAGTTTCATATAAGCCTCCTTGATGGGCAGAGATGTCTCTGCCCCATAATAAAAATATTATACCGGATTTGGACGGCTGATTCAATAAAAAAGAAAAGGGGGATTGTCAGACGGGCCTGTATTTTGTATAATAATTTCTATGCAAGTTACGGACCTGTGCTCACATGGGATAACGACTCTGCCATATCCCCGGTTATGGCGGGGAATATCTTTAGAAAGTGAGGAAGGTCTATGTATATTCTGATAGATCATTACGATTCGTTTGTCTATAACCTGGCTGCTTATTTAAAAGAGGATGGTCAGGAAGTTCTTGTAAAGCGCAGCGGGAAAATCAGCCTGTCCCAAATCAGGGAGGCGCATCCGGAGGGCATTTTACTCTCCCCGGGGCCCAGGACGCCCAAAGACGCCGCGTTCTCTCAAACAATCATCCATACATTTCAAGGGAGCATTCCCATATTGGGAATTTGCCTGGGACACCAGATTATTGCACACTGCTTTGGGGGAAAGGTGCAAAAGGGAACCACGCCTGTGCATGGGAAAGTTACGCCGATCTATCATAACAAGACGGGATTGTTTACAAACCTGCCAAGCCCCTTTTCCGTTACCCGATACCATTCTCTGGCCGTACAGGAGAAGTCTCTGCCTCAGTGTCTGAGCGTGGATGCCAGAACCAGCGAAGGGATAGTAATGGCCATCTCCCACAGAACCATGCCCATCTACGGGGTCCAATACCATCCGGAGGCCGTTTTAACGGAATACGGTCACCAGTTGCTCAAGAATTTTTGCGGTATTTGCAGGGAATGGAGGGAGCGCCATGCGTATCATCAGGGAGCTTAAGGAATATCCTCCGCTATTTGAAATTTTCAGTCTGGTGCATGACAGGGAGGAGGCGGTATTTTTAGATTCCTCTCTGCAAAACGAAATGGGCTGTTTTTCCATTGTGGGTTTGTATCCTTATCTGAAACTGGTAAAGGGAGAGAAATTTACCGTAAATGGGGAGCCCTGTGAAGAATCCTTTGAGGAGTATGTGAGCGCCTATCTGAGGCAAAACAGAGAGGATAACCCCACGAAGCTGCCACTAGTGGCAGGGGCTTTGGGGTATTTTTCTTATGACTACGGGAGAGAAAAGGAAGAAATCCATACCAGGCATTCCGGCCAGATTCGCATGCCTTTGTGCCAACTGTGTTTTTATGATGCTTTTCTGATTGAAGATCACAGAGAACAGAGTTTAAGCCTGATCGCCAATGGCAAAAAGAGGGACGCCGGTCAAATCATGGAGGAACTTTTGGATTTAGTTGAGCGGACAAGAAAAGACATGCAAAAAAGGGCCCCTCTGTTTCCAAGCAACCCAGAACGTAAGAAAGCGGATTTCCGGGCAGATTTCAGCGGAAATGCCTATAGGAAAGCCGTACAGAACATGATAGACTATATCATCGAAGGCGATATTTATATCGTAAACATGACCCAGCAGCTTCACATCCCCACAAAGGCAAATCCCTACGAGGTATTTTTAAGGCTGAGGAAAGAAAATCCATCTCCGTTTGGGGTTTATTTGAATACTCGGGAATTTCAGATTGTGTGCGCTTCCCCAGAACGATTCCTTAGAATCAGAAACGGGCAGGTTGAGACAAGGCCCATAAAGGGCACCAGAAAGAGAGGACAGACGCCTGAGGAGGACGAACAGCTGCGTCTGGAACTTCTTCACTCTGAAAAGGACCGAAGCGAGCTTCTGATGATCGTGGATTTGGAGCGTAACGATCTGAACCGGGTCTGCCGGCCGGGGAGTGTGCGTGTGACCGAGTTGTTTACAGTGGAGACCTACGCTACCGTATTCCACCTGGTAGCCAATGTGGTGGGAGAACTGCAGGATGACAGAACTGCTATGGATGTGATTCAGGCGGTCTTTCCCGGAGGGTCCATCACCGGGGCTCCGAAGCTTAGGGCCATGGAACTGATTGACGAGCAAGAAAGGGGAAGGAGAGGTCTATATACTGGCTCCATAGGATATCTTTCCCTGGATGGAACCTGTGACTTAAATATCGTGATACGTACGGGCGTATTTCAGGAAGGGATCTGCCACCTGGGCGTGGGGGGCGGCATTACCTTTGAGTCGGATCTGACGTTTGAGTATGAGGAGACCTTGCAGAAGGCAAAGGCTATTTTGGAGGCATTGTATGAAGAGAAAGTATATCCTGTTTGATTTGGACGGAACCTTAACGGATTCCAGCGAGGGCATCACAAAGTCTGTGATTTATGCGCTGAACAGCTACGGGATTTTTGTGGACGATCCCAAAAGTTTATATTCCTTTATCGGGCCGCCTCTTCTGGATTCTTTTCAGAGATATTATGGATTTGATGAAGAGAGGGCACGGGAGGCGGTGGAAAAGTACCGGGAATATTATGAGGTGACGGGAATCTTTGAGAATCGTGTATACGAAGGAATCCCGGAACTGTTGGGACAGCTTTGCGGAGAGGAAAAGACACTGCTGGTGGCCACATCCAAGCCAAAGCAAATGGCAGAGCGGGTGCTGAAGCACTTTGAGCTGGATCACTTGTTTGCGGATATTGAAGGACCTGATAGGAAGGGACTCAAGGAAAAGAAAGAGGATGTAATCCGGCATCTGTTAGATAAACACGGAATCCAGGATCCAAACCAGGCGGTTATGGTAGGAGACCGGAAATATGATGTAGAGGGAGCCGCAAAGTTTGGAATTCCCTGTATTGGAGTATTGTACGGATTTGGAAGTCGAAGGGAATTGTCACAGGCCGCATGGATAGCAAAGGATGTGCGGGAACTGGGGCGACTGCTTTTGGAGAGGTCCTGAGCCAGGGGAGGACGAAATGAAAATAAATTTGGATGAGGGATATCAGTTCGGGCTTGGAGCTTTTGAAACCATCCGCGTGGATGGGGGTGTGCCAAAGCTCTTAAAGCGTCATATTCAGAGATTGAACCATACCCTGGAATACCTGGATATTTCCAACAGAATCACCGAAGGGCAGGTGCAAAGGTGGCTGGAGGAAAAGGGACTGAAGCAGGGCGCTCTTAAGGTGATGGCGTCCCGGGAGAATACAGTGATCACCAGCAGAGCGAACCCTTACGGGCCCAGGCAGTGGGAGCTGGGATTTCAGATGGACTACAGTCCGATCCGGCGTAATGAAACCTCCCCTCTGGTGTATCATAAGACGTTTCATTACGGAGACTGTCTTTTAGAAAAGCGAAGGGCAGCGAAAGAGGGAATGGATGAACGCATTTTTTTGAATGGCAGGGGAGAACTCTGCGAGGGAACTTGCACCAATCTTTTTTTTGCCAGCGGGGATCAGGTGTACACCCCGAAGCTTTCCTGCGGACTGCTTCCGGGAGTAGTAAGAAGCGTATTACTGGAACTGGGACTTGCCAGAGAAACGGTTTTACGCAAGGAAGATGTAAAGAATATGGACGAATGTTTTGTGACCAATTCCCTGATGGAGATTATGCCTGTCAGAAGGCTGGGGGACGTCATGTTTTCCGGAAGGGCCCAGGCAGAAAAGTGTCTGACAGTCTTCAGATCCTGTCAGGTATAATGGTCTGGCCAGCTTAATAGATATATAAAAAAGTAAGTGGGTGAGGCGATTGAAAAAGGCCTGCTGGCTTCGGGGAATGTTACTGTTACTCTTTTTGACCATGCTTTTGGGATGTTCGCAAAAAGACAGTCAGGAGGACCGTGGAAAAGAAGCTGCCTACACGGTGGTAGACCCGGATGAGGTGCCGGAGGAGTTACAGGAGATTATAGAAAAGAACAGGGGATATGAGATGAAGATGAGCTATCTGGCAGACCAGGTATTGTATGCAGTTCGCGGGTACGGGAAACAAAAGACCGGGGGCTACAGCATTCAGGTCAACGGGGTATGGAGTACAGAAGAGGAGATTCATGTGGATACCAGCCTGATCGGCCCCTCTCCAGACCGGGAAGTAAAGGAGGAGCCCTCTTATCCCTGTTTGGTTTTGAATCTGGGGAGAACAGAAAAACAGGTGGTTTTTGATTAACGGGAAAATACACATAATGGGAAGCCCTTTCGCATAAACTTATGAAAGATGATGCAGGGAGGGCTTTTTTGGTGGAATTATTAAAGAAGAATATCCGTATGAACCGACAAAAGAGCAGTGCAGTAAGTCAGGTGGCACTGGAGGAAGACGTTAATGTGCCGGACAGTAAGCCGGATGTGCGAAGCATGATTCAGGAAGACGGAGCTATTCACGTGGAGGATACCAGAATTGAAGAAGACCGAGTGGTGCTGACCGGGTATCTGAGCGTGAGGGTGCTGTATATCGCGGACGGGGAGGAGCTGCAGATACATAAACTGGAGAGCCGTCTGCCCTTCGAAGAAAAACTGAACCTGGAAGGCGCCAGGGACGGGGACAATGTGAGAGTGAAATGGGATGTGGAGGATTTAAAGGTCAGTCTGATAAACTCCAGAAAGGTCAGTATGCAGGCATTGGTAACCTTTCACGCATCCATAGAGGAGCTGTACGATGTGCAGGCAGGCGTGGAGCTTCACGGTATAGAAGGACTGAGTGTTCTGACAGAGGAACTAAAGCCCCTGTCTTTGGCGGTACAGAAAAAGGATATCGTAAGAGTAAAGGATGAGATTGCCTTGTCTTCGAACAAGCCGAACATCGGGGAAGTGCTCTGGGATAGTATTCAGCTTAGGGGCACGGATGTGCGGGTACTGGACGGACAGCTGGATATTAAGGGAGAGTTGTTTGTATTTATTTTGTACGCCGGGGACGATGAAAATGCCACAAAGCAGTGGATTGAGACGACAGTTCCCTTCCAGGAAACCATAGCCTGTGCCGGATGCACCCCGTCTATGGTGTCGGACGTGGAGCTTGCCCTGGCTGGGACCACGCTGGAGGTACGCCCGGATTATGATGGGGAAGAGGCTCTATTGGAGCTGGATATTAAGCTCTATGAGGAAGAGACAGTGGAAGTGCTCTCCGACGTGTATACCCCTCTTAAAGAGTTGGTCCCCGTCACCAGCAGGCAGGTATACGAGAGTCTTGTTGTGAAAAATTTCTCAAAATGCAGAACCGGGGACCGGATTCGCATGGAGGCCAAACAACCCAGAATGTTACAGGTTTGCCATAGCAGAGGGGAGGTCAAGGTGGATGAAACTTCCGTGACCGAAAACGGTATTCAGGTGGAGGGAGCTGTCTATGTATCCGTGCTGTATATCACTGCGGAAGATCAGCAGCCCTTTGCCATGATGCATGGAGTCATTCCCTTTACTCATACGATTTCGGTCCCCCAGATCAATCAGGATTGCAGATATCGCCTGCAGACAGAGCTGGAGCAGCTTTCCACCACGATGATCGACAGCGAGGAGATGGAAGTAAAGGCCGGGATCAATCTGAATGTGCTGGTGGTTCAGGTCCACGAGCAGGACTGTATTTTGGATGTGGAAGAGCGGGAGCTGGATTTAAAAAAATTACAGGAACTCCCGGGAATGGTAGGATACGTGGTGCAGCCGGAGGATAGTCTGTGGAGTATTGCAAAGTGTCACTATACCACTCCCGAACAGATTATGGAGTTGAATGGCCTAAGCGGCAGAGATTTAAAGCCGGGAACCAGTCTTTTGCTCATGAAATCTATGGATAAAATGCATTGACATTTAGATAGTTCATGATACAATAGAAACTATAGTAAATTTTATTATAGTGGGATTTTGCGCTGTATTACAGCACAGTGAGGTAGTGATGAGAGAGATAAAGCTAAAAGCTCTGGCAAAGGTGAACCTGGGGCTTGATGTGGTGCGCAAAAGAGAGGACGGTTATCATGAGGTGCGGATGATTATGCAGACCGTTCGCCTGTATGATCAGATCAAGCTTTCCGTAAAGGAAAAACCGGGAATCACCATAAAGACAAACCTGGTTTATCTCCCGGTCAACGAGGAGAACCTGGCCTATAAGTCCGCGAAGCTTTTGATGGATGAGTTTGGCATCAAAAGGGGACTGAAGATGGAGCTTCGGAAGTTTATCCCGGTGGCGGCCGGGATGGCTGGCGGAAGCTCAGACGCAGCGGCTGTGCTGGTGGGCGTAAACCGCATGTTTCAGCTGGGTCTGACAAAAAAAGAATTGATGAAAAGGGGCGTGACCATCGGAGCGGATGTGCCCTACTGCATTATGCGGGGGACTGCATTGGCAGAGGGGATCGGTGAAAAGCTTACGCCCCTTCCCTCCATGCCCCCATGTCATGTTTTGATTGCCAAGCCGGCTATTCACGTATCCACAAAATTTGTCTATACGAATCTGCGGGCGGATCAGCTAAAAGAGCATCCGGATATTGACGGGCAGATTCGGGCTCTGCAGAGAGGGGACTTATATGGCTTGGCGGAAAAAATGGGCAATGTGCTGGAGACAGTAACCATACCGGCATACCCTGTGATCGGAGAGATTAAGAGAGTTATGATGGGGAAGGGGGCAGTAGGTGCCATGATGAGCGGAAGCGGGCCTACGGTCTTCGGACTTTTTGATGACGAGAGAAAGGCAAGACATACTTATGAGAAATTACGCAGCGGTAGCCTTGCCAGACAAGTCTACCTAACAAGCGTATTTAACAACGGAGGTAAAGATTGATGACAGAGGATTTCCAGATCGATATGAATGAATATTTGCCCCTGAGGGACGTGGTATTCAATACGCTTCGACAGGCGATTCTAAAGGGGGAGCTAAAACCCGGAGAGCGTCTTATGGAGATACAGTTGGCGAAAAAGCTGGGGGTTAGCCGTACACCCGTAAGGGAGGCCATCCGAAAGCTGGAGCTGGAGGGGCTGGTGCTGATGATTCCCAGAAAAGGTGCCGAAGTGGCACAGATCACGGCACGGGATCTGGAGGATGTTTTGGAAGTAAGAGGAGCTCTGGAGGAGTTGGCTGTAAAGGATGCCTGCGAGCATATTACGGATGAGCAGCTGCGGGAGCTTCGCAAGGCAGCCGAGGAGTTTAAACGCTGCCTCAGAGAGGAAGATATCATAGCCTGTGTGCACGCTGATATCAATTTCCACGAGATCATATACGGAGCAACGAATAACCGCAGGCTTTTACAGATCCTCAATAATCTGAGAGAGCAGATGTACCGTTACCGGATGGAGTATCTGAAAGATAAGAATATGCATCAAACACTTTTGGACGAGCACGAAGCCATCCGTATAGCCTTAAAGAGTCATGATAAGGAAAAAGCGGGAGAGGCCATCCGGATCCACATTGAAAATCAGAAGGATTCCATTATGAACAGCTTACGCAACAGGGAATAGGACAGGATTGAATGGTATAGTTATGGGAAAACTGCATATGCTATGGAATAGTCAAGGGTAAGAAGTCATTCTTACCCTTTTTTCTAACTTCATGCGCATGACCTAAGGAGGAGCCCTGCAACAGGGAGAAAAGCAAAGAACAGCGCAGAAAGAGAGGGAGAAACATGGACGTATCGGCGGATATTAACATCAATCGCCAGGAAGTGCAGAGAAAAATCCGGGATTGCAGCGACATCCTTTTTCGGCCTATGAAAATCGGGAGCCGGAAAAGTGTTTCCTGCTTTCTGATTTATGTGGAGGTAGCTTCATCTAACATGATGCTGGAGGACTCAGTTATTGGCAGATTCCTCAATCATATGCGTAGTGCCGAGGACGGGGAAATTATTAGTATTCTTGCCAATGATGCCCTGGGCATTTCAGATACAAAACTTTTGGATACCATAGAAGAGTCAATGGCCGCCATGTTGGCGGGAAATGTAGTATTGTTTGTGGATGGTTTTCCTCATGGAATTAAAATCGGAAGCAAGGGGTATCCCAGCGCAGGCGTGATGAAGGCAGAGTCCGAAAAAGTATTAAGGGGATCCAAGGAAGCGTTCAGCGAATCGGTAAAGGTCAACACCGCCCTGATTCGAAAACGAATTCGGGATACCAGGATGAAAGTGCTGGAACAGCCGGTGGGAACGTATTCCAATACCATGACAGCGCTGGTTTACATGGAAGGGGTGGCGTATCAGCCCATATTGAAACAAGTTCAGGAAAAACTAAAGACCTTCGAAGTGGACGGGGTGTTAGACAGCGGCGTGATCGAACAACTGACGGAGGATACCTGGTATTCGCCCTTTCCCCAATACCAGACCACGGAGCGCCCAGACCGGGCGGCCATGGCAGTTTTGGAGGGGAGGGTGGTTTTAGTCAGTGACAATTCTCCGGAGGCCCTGATTTTACCTACAACCTGGAATAGTCTGTTTCAGACCAGTGACGATTACTACCGGCATTTTGCCATTGTGACCTTCCTGCGGATTGTTCGGTATCTGGCAGCGTTTCTGGCTGTGGCTCTTCCCGGCATTTATGTGGCCGTGATCAACTACCATCCGCAGTTGCTTCCCGCCAATCTGATTTTTTCCCTCGCCGAGGCCAGGGCAGGAGTTCCCTTTCCCGGCATTGTGGAAGTGCTATTGTTAGAGTGGTCCTTTGAGCTGTTGAGGGAGGCGGGACTTCGTATGCCCGGCCCCATTGGAAACACCATCGGAATTGTAGGGGGACTGATCATCGGTCAGGCAGCGGTCAGCGCGAACATTGTCAGCCCGGTGGTGGTGGTAGTGGTAGCTTTGACAGCCCTGGGATCCTTCTGTGTTCCAAATGAGGAGGTATCGGAGGCGCTTCGTTTGTACAAATACGTGATCCTGTTTCTGTGCGGATTTTTCGGGATTTTAGGAGTGTTTTTAGGCGGATTCCTGCTGATGGTACATCTTGGCGGCCTGAAGAGTTTTGGCGTATCCTATCTGACCCCCTTTTGCAAGGTGGAGGAAGGGGCAGGCTTGGCAGTGAGAGACGACCTGGTCAAGGGACCGGCCAGAAGGCAGAGTAAGAGGCCTGTGTTTGCAGTTCAGAAAAACAGGACAAGGCTCAAAATGAGATAGGAGAGATGGCGGATGTTTTCTGAAAATGAAAGAATCTCCAGCAGGCAGCTGAAGCGGCTGGTGGTGCTGGACTGGATAGGGAAGGCTTGTTTATTGCTGCCACTGTTTATTGAGCGATCCGATGGGAGAAGCTTTACGGTCAGTCTGATGATCGGGCTGGTTTTATCCCTGTTTTATATTTGCCTGATTTCTTGGCTGGGCAGGCAGGTACAAAACGACTATTTTGGGTATGTACAAAACAGAATGGGAAAGGGCGCCGCGCTTGTCCTGGCCCTGGTCTATTGGTTGTATGCGTTTGTCAATACGGTTTACCTAGTAAGACTGTTTGGGGAGGTGGCGGGTACCTTTCTGCTGCCAGAGCTGGGGCAGGAGATTTTGTTTGCTCTGGTTGTGGCAGCCGGATGTTATGGGGCATTTCAGGGGCTGGAGGGCAGGGCCAGAACAGCGGAGGCATTGTATGGGATTTTGCTGATTCCCCTTGGTATATTGTTGTTGGCAGCGGCTATACCCATAAGATCCGAATATTTGAGCCCGGGGCAGGCCGCGCTCTCTCTGGAGATGCTGGGGCATGGGCTGCAGGTTTTTATGGCTTTTGGAGGAGCGGGTATTTTCCTGTTTGTAGCGCCCAGAGTGGAGAGGAAGAAAGAATTTGGTAAGGCGCTTCGCCGAAGTGTGGTAATTGTAGGGGGAGCTGCGTTAGCGATGCTTCTGACCTCCATCGGCACCTTTGGGGAGGAGGGGGTAAGAGCCCTTCCCTGGCCGGTAATCACGCTGATGAGCACAGTGGAAATTCCGGGAGGGTTTTTGCAACGGTGGGATGTGGTCTTTACCGGATTGCTGCTGACCACCTTTTTTATCGCAGTCTCCACGGGGATGTTTTATATCCGGCTGATGAGCGAGCAGCTATTACCCTGGCGCAGGCCCAAGGTCTTCCTGCTTTTCGGCGCTTTGGCAGTATTTCTGGCCGCGTGCTGGTGTAAATCCTATGAGACCGCGGCAAGGGTGTACGTTGTGGTAAACGGATATGTCATGGTTCCGCTGGCAGTGGGAATCACCTGCTTGCTGGCTTTGATCGAGTGGAATAAAAAGAGGAGAAAAGCATGAAGAGGCTTTACATTATTGTTTTGATGGCGCTGTGGCTCATTGGTCTTTCAGGCTGCAGTAAACGAGAATTAGAGGATCGCAGTTTTCCCTCTGTGCTGATTGTGGAAGACGGAAATCTGGAGGAGGCGATCCATAAAAAGCAGGAGGAAAGCAGTCTCTTTCTGGATTTTGGCCATACCAAGGCGGTACTTATGGACCGGGAGGTACTTAAGGACCGGAAAGCCTTCAAGGAGGCGCTCTTATATATGGAGCACAGGCCCGATTTTGCCAGAAACCTGTTGCTGTTTTGCGCAGATGAAAAGGTGAGACAGGCAGCGGAGGAAAATCAAAAGGAATCCGGTTTTCTTCTGGAGGATTTGTACAATAACCAGCCAAAAGAACAGATGCAAAAAGGCGTGACCTTGCAGGATGCGTTGAATTATCTGCATAACGCAGAAGAACGTCTGGAGATTCCATGTCTGGAAATAAAAGACGGAGATTTCATCCGGGACGGATCCGAGGTGTTGATCTGGGAAAAACAGGCGCCGGATGTTGTATAAAAGTTCCAAAAGGGTTCATACTCCTGATAAAAGAATCAGGAGGTACATAAGGTTGAAAACATATATCGTTCGTCACAGGAAAGCAGTGGTCATGTTAGCGCTGATTTTAACGGGAATAGGGCTTGGAAGTGTTTTTTGGCTCCTGGGCCAGAAGACGGGATTACAACAGGGGATTGCGGGGGAGATTATCCGATTTCACGTGCTGGCAAACAGCGACAGTGAAAAGGATCAGGCGCTGAAGCTAAAAGTGAAGGACGGACTGGTGGCGTATCTTAAGCCTATGCTCTCCGGCGCGGATAGTGTGGAAGAGTCCAGAGAGATCTTAAAAGAAAATCTGGGGCTCATCCAGGAGGAAGCCCAAAATTTGCTTGCCAAAGAGCAGACACCCTATGAGGCTAAGGCAGAACTGACTACCTGTTATTTTCCCATAAAAACATACGGGGATTGTACCTTTCCGGCCGGAAACTATGAGGCCTTGCGCATTCGTATCGGGGAAGCGAAAGGGAAAAACTGGTGGTGCGTACTCTATCCAAATCTGTGCTTTATCGATTCCCTGCACGGCGTGGTGCCGGAAGAACAAAAGCAGGAGCTAAAATATGTGCTGACAGAAGAAGAGTATGACAGCCTGTTTCCCCAGGAAAAACCCAAGCTGAAATTCTTCTTTTTGGATCGCCTATTTTCCTGAGTAACTATTTGAAAAAGAACCAGACACAAAAAACAGCCCATATGGACTGTTTTTTGTGTCTCTTTATTTTCGATTTGCTCTCTTTCGCATGGTAGGATCCAGAATTTTTTTCCGGATACGAAGATTCTTGGGCGTGATCTCCAGAAGCTCATCTGTGTCAATAAATTCCAGCGCCTGTTCCAGGCTCAGAATCTTTGGGGGAGTCAGCTTGAGCGCGTCGTCAGAACCGGAGGCTCTGGTATTGGTCAGGTGCTTGTTTTTGCATACATTCAGCTCAATGTCTTCCGCCTTTCCATTTTGGCCGATGACCATACCCGCATAGACTTTTTCGCCGGGACCGATAAACAAAGTTCCCCGATCCTGTGCGCTAAATAGTCCGTAAGCTACCGATTCTCCGGATTCAAAGGCAATCAGAGAACCTTGCTTGCGATACTGGATATCCCCCTTGTAGAGTCCGTATCCGTCAAAGGTGGTATTGAGAATACCATTTCCCTTAGTATCGGTCAGAAATTCGCTGCGGGAGCCGATGAGCCCCCGGGAAGGGATGGAAAATTCCAATCGGGTGTAGCCGCCGTTGGTCATGCTCATACCCTGCAGCTCTCCTTTACGGAGACTTAACTTCTGAATGACCGTCCCGGAAAACTCTTCGGGAACGTCTACGTAAGCGATCTCCATAGGTTCTAATTTTCTGCCCCGTTCGTCCGTTTTATAGAGAACCTCGGCCTTGCTGACCGCAAATTCGTATCCCTCTCTGCGCATATTCTCAATCAGCACAGATAGATGCAGCTCTCCACGGCCGGAAACCTTGTAGGACTCGGTACTTTCCGTCTCCTCCACACGGAGGCTCACATCAGTATTTAATTCCCGGAAAAGGCGGTCTCTTAAATGACGGGAGGTTACATATTTCCCTTCTTTTCCGGCCAGCGGGCTGTCGTTGACCAGAAAATGCATGGCTATGGTGGGCTCTGAAATTTTCTGGAAGGGAATGGACTCCACATGGTCAGGGGAACAGATGGTATCCCCGATATGCAGGTTTGCGATTCCGGAAATAGCCACGATCGAACCCACTGTGGCGGAAGGAACATCTACTTTATTTAATCCGTCGTATTCATAAAGTTTACTGATTTTCACTTTTTGCTGTTTATCAGGGTCATGATGGTTGACCACCACACATTCCTGGTTTACCTGAATGGTGCCGTTTTCCACCTTTCCGACTCCGATGCGGCCCACGTATTCATTGTAGTCGATGGTACTGATTAATACCTGGGTTCCAGCGGTCTCATCGCCTTCCGGCGCTGGAATATAATTTAGGATGGTCTCAAACAGAGGCATCATGTCCTTAGGCTCTTCGTTTAGATCCAGGGTGGCGTATCCCCCTTTTGCGGAAGCATAGACGAAGGGGCAATCCAGCTGTTCGTCGGATGCGTCCAGGGCCATAAACAACTCCAGCACTTCGTCAATGACTTCCTCCGGTCTGGCCTCCGGCCTGTCGATTTTATTGATGCAGACGATGACGGGCAAATTCAGTTCCAAAGCCTTTTGCAGCACGAATTTGGTCTGAGGCATAGCCCCCTCAAAAGCGTCTACCACCAGGATGACGCCGTTTACCATTTTTAACACTCGCTCTACTTCACCGCCGAAGTCTGCATGGCCCGGGGTGTCCACAATGTTGATTTTGGTGCCCTTATAGGTGACGGCTGTATTCTTAGACAGAATCGTGATACCGCGTTCACGCTCAATGTCATTGGAGTCCATGACGCGCTCGGCCACTTCCTGATTTTCCCGGAAAACACCGCTTTGCTTTAAAAGTTCGTCTACTAAAGTGGTCTTTCCGTGGTCTACGTGAGCAATGATAGCAACATTACGAATATCTTCTCGCTTCATAAATCTCTCTCTTTCTGTGTAGCATAAAGATTTCATTACAACTAATCCAGTGTACCACATTTTTTATAGAATACAAGGCCTTTTGTCGATTTTACGGTTTTTTTCCCGAAATGTTTTTTCCCCAAAAGTGTTCTAACATTGTAGAATAGTACATAGATATACATAGACACTAAAACACACAACGAGTGGTGCTTAGTTACAAAAAAGAATACTTCGTAAGAAGAAGGGAGAACTTTCATTTATGGCAGATAAGGTAATTGAAAACAATCAGGTATCTATTATGGGTGAGATCGCATCAGAATTTGAGTATAGCCATGAGGTCTTTGGCGAGGGCTTTTACATGGTGGATGTACTGGTGAAGAGGCTCAGTGATTCTATGGACCGGATCCCGGTTATGATTTCAGAGAGACTGATTGACGTAACGCAGGATTACAGGGGAGAGTACATTCAGGTATGCGGACAATTCCGTTCGTACAACCGGCATGAAGAAAAGAAAAACAGACTGATTCTTTCCGTATTCGCAAGGGAGGTCAGCTTTGTGGAAGAAGAAACGGATAAGATGAAGACCAACCAAATCTTTCTGGACGGGTATATCTGTAAAAATCCGGTGTATCGGAAAACACCGCTTGGCAGAGAAATTGCGGATATGTTGGTGGCGGTGAATCGCCCCTATGGAAAATCAGATTATATTCCCTGCATCTGCTGGGGAAGAAACGCCAGATTCAGCTCCGGCTTTGAAGTGGGAGGACATGTACAGATCTGGGGAAGAATCCAGAGCCGGGAATATGTAAAACGTTTGGATGATGAACTGACGGAAAAGCGCACCGCATATGAGGTTTCCGTAAGCAAATTGGAGTATCTAGACTAAAATGGCTGCAATTTTGGTTGCTTTTTTTCGCCGTATGTAGTACGATAAATGAAATCGTAAATGATTTTTAGAGAGGTGCATTATGGATAAAGGCTCGGTACATATCTATTGTGGTGAAGGCAAGGGTAAGACATCAGTGGCTCTGGGGCAGGGAATTCGCGCTGCAAGCCAGGGAAAGTCCGTGACCATCATCCAGTTCCTGAAAGAAAAAAATATGGATGAAATCGGTTTTGTCAGAAGGCTGGAGCCAGAGGTGAAGTTATTCCGGTTTGAAAAGTCAGTCGCTTCCTTTGAGCAGCTGACAGAGGAGGAAAAGCAGGAGGAGAAACAGAACCTGAAAAACGGTCTGAACTTTGCTAAAAAGGTCCTGGTTACAGAGGAGTGCGACGTGTTGATTTTAGATGAAGTACTGGGACTGATTCCCTATGGGATTGCCACTGTAGAGGATATCCGGGCCGTAATTCGGGCAAAATCAGAGTATGCGGAGTTGATTTTAACTGGCATTTACAGTGGCCGGGAGCTTTGGGAGGATGCAGACTGCGTGACACAGATGGTGACCAGAAAGTAATTCAAATCAACCGTTGACAAGGCATTTCAATGATGCTATATTGAAATCAGATAATTGAATTTGAGATAGAGGTTGCGTGCTTCATAAGTACCCCATCGGATGTGACAGGCACAGGGGAAGATGGGGAAAAGGGGAGGACGCCGAAAGGGGCAGTACCTGGAGCTGTTTTCCTTGGGCATGCAGTGAAGAACTGTATGACTGTCATCGCGTTGCGATGGGGCGCTATTTTAAAGAACAGTATACGTGTGGATTCTTTAGGGGCAGGCGCTTTCGTCTGACCCTATTTTTTTAAGGAGGAAAATATTATGGCAATTTTTACAGGAGCCGGTGTGGCGATCGTGACACCCATGAAGGAAAACGGAGAGGTCCATTATGAAAAGCTGGAAGAACTGTTAGAAGAGCAGATTGCAAACGCTACCGATGCCATCATTATTTGCGGTACCACAGGAGAAGCGTCCACTCTAAGTCATGAGGAACATCTGGATGTGATTAAGTTTACGGTGGAGAAGGTGGCAAGGAGGATTCCGGTTATAGCCGGAACGGGTTCCAACTCCACGGAGACCGCTATTTATTTGTCCCAGGAAGCCCAAAATCACGGAGCAGACGCCCTGCTGCTGGTATCCCCCTACTACAATAAGGCAACGCAAAAAGGGCTGATTGCCCATTATACGGCCATCGCCAATTCTGTTAAGTTACCTATCATTATGTATAATGTGCCCAGCAGAACCGGATGTAATATCCTTCCGGAGACCGCGGTTTATTTGGCGAAGCATGTGGAGAATATCGTGGGAATCAAGGAGGCCAGTGGCAACATATCTCAGGCTGCCAGGCTGATGCACCTTGCTGATGGCTGCATTGATATGTACTCCGGAAACGACGATCAGATTGTGCCTTTACTTTCTCTGGGAGGAAAGGGTGTTATTTCCGTACTGTCCAATGTGGCTCCAAGAGAAACCCATGATATTGTAGATTTGTATCTGAAGGGAAAGACCAAGGAGAGTTGCGCGCTGCAACTGCGGGCTCTTCCGCTGATCGAAGCGCTGTTTTGTGAAGTAAATCCCATTCCGGTGAAGACGGCCCTGAACTTAATGGGTAAAGAGGCAGGGCCTCTGCGGGCTCCTTTGACGGAAATGGAAGAAGATCATGTAAAAAGACTGGCACAGGCCATGAAGGATTTTGGTCTGAAGTTGGCGTAACAAACAAAGAAGAAAAAAGGAGTACAATATGATAAAATGTATCATGCATGGCTGTAACGGCCATATGGGTCAGGTGATTTCCGGCCTGTTGAAGGAAGATACGCAAGCGGAGATTGTAGCGGGCATTGATCTGTGTACAGAAGAAAAAAACGGATATCCTGTGTTTGCCTCTCTGGAGGAATGTACGGTGGATGCCGACGTGGTCATTGATTTTGCCTCACCCAAGGCGGTAGATCATCTTCTGGATTATTGTAAAGAGCACAGGCTTCCTGTGGTTGTCTGTACCACAGGCTTAAGTGAAGAACAGATGGAGCATTTGAGAAAAACCTCGGAGCACGTGGCTGTTTTAAAGTCTGCAAATATGTCCCTGGGTGTCAATATGCTTTTGGATCTGTTGCAGACAGCAGCCAAGATTTTGGCACCTGCAGGATTTGACATGGAGATTGTGGAGAAGCATCACAGACTGAAGCTGGATGCTCCCAGCGGAACGGCGCTGGCCCTGGCAGACAGCTTAAATGAGGCTCTGGATCACGCTTATACCTATACCTATGACAGAAGCCAGGTACGGGAAAAGCGAGACCCGAAGGAGATCGGCATCAGCGCGGTGCGCGGCGGCAATATCGTAGGGGAGCATGAAGTGATCTTTGCGGGAACGGATGAGGTTATTACTTTTAAGCATACCGCTTATTCCAAAGCCATATTTGCAAAAGGCGCTGTACAGGCGGCTAAGTTTTTGGCAGGAAAGCCTGCAGGGCTCTACGATATGCGGGATGTTATCGAAGCTAATAAATAAGGAAAGTCAGCCTGAAAGGGCGCCAAAAGAGCAAAGCGGCGGTCACATGGGGACCGCCGCAAACAGAGGAAAGAAAAATGAAAAACAGAAGGAAAAGGGAACTGGGAGCGAGACTTGCGCTGCTTACGGCGGCGCTGGTATGGGGGAGCTCTTTTTTTATTGTAAAGGATACAACCGATCGCATTCCCCCTAATTTCCTGCTGGCCGTGCGTTTTACCCTGGCCTTTGCGGCGCTGGCGGTTCTTTTTTACAGAAGACTAAGACAACTGACCAGAGATGATATCATCAGGGGAGCGATAATCGGTCTCTGCCTGTTTGTGGCTTACTCCAGTCAAACGGTGGGAATTACCGACACCACGCCCGGGAAAAACGCTTTTTTGACTGCGGTTTACTGTGTGATTGTTCCGTTTTTGTTTTGGGCCGTAAACAAAACAAGGCCGGACCGGTATCACGTTCTGGCAGCAATTTTGTGTCTGGCAGGTATTGGCTTGGTTTCTCTCACTCAGGGATTGACCATTCGCCGGGGTGACGCACTGACCCTTTTAGGAGGATTTTTCTATGCCCTTCATATGGTCCTGGTGGCCAGATTAGCCCGAAAAAAGGATCCGATTCTGATTTCTATCGTGCAGTTCGGATTTGCAGGTCTCTTTGCCTGGATGACCACTCTGGCCCTGGAACCAAAGCCGGGGATTATGAGTTATGAGACGGTAGGTGCCGTTTGTTTCCTGTCCTTCGGATGTACGGCCTTTGGATTACTGATGCAAAATATTGGGCAAAAGTATACCCATCCGGCGACGGCCTCTATTCTTTTAAGTCTGGAATCAGTCTTTGGCGTTTTATTTTCTGTACTGCTTTATGGGGAGAGACTGACAGGAAGGTTGATTTTGGGATTTGCGCTGATTTTCGCCGCGATATTCATTTCCGAGACGAAGCTTTCTTTTTTTAAGAAGCAAAAATCAGAATAAACCCGTCACGTTTCAGTCACATTTTATTGATATGATACCCTTTTAAGGGAGAATCCGGGCATCCTGACTAAATTTCCTTTGGCATTTGAAAAGAAGCAGCAGCTATGATATCCTATAAAATAATGAAAAATGGAGGTGGAGCGTCATGAAGCTTGCGAAGCTTTTGGAACGGGTGGAATATGAATGCATCAACGGGAGTCTGGATGTGGAGGTAACAGACGTGGCCAATGACTCCAGAAAAGTGGGAAAGGGGTCCTTATTTTTCTGCATAGAAGGGGCAGTCAGAGACGGACATGAGTTTACGGCGGAGGTGGTGAAAAAAGGAGCGACGGTTCTGGTGGTTACCCGCCAGGTTGAGGTCCCGGGTGATGTGACGGTCATTCTGGTTCCGGACGGGCGCTATGCAATGGCCCTGATCTCGGCCGCTTATTATGGATACCCTGCCGAAAAGCTGAAGGTGATTGGAATCACGGGAACCAAGGGGAAAACCACCACCACGTATATGATCAAATCCATTCTGGAAGCCGCCGGATACAAAGTGGGATTGATCGGAACCATCGAGGCCATCATAGGGCAGCGTCATATTCCTGCGGCCAATACCACGCCGGAGTCTTTAACCATCCAGCAGTATTTTGACCAGATGGTAAGAGAAGGGTGCGATTGCGTGGTCATGGAGGTATCCTCCCAGGGGCTGATGTTAAAGCGCACGGCAGGGATTCCCTTTGAAATCGGCATCTTTACAAATATTGAGCCGGATCATATCGGTCCCGCCGAACACGCAAGCTTTGAGGATTATATGCACTGTAAGGGATTGTTGTTTACCCAGTGCCGGCTGGGCATTGTAAACGCAGACGACGCCCATTTAGAGCAGGTATTACAGGGACACACCTGTAGTCTGGAAACTTTTGGATTTTCCGAACAGGCTGATTTGAGGGCATCGGATCTGCGGTTGCTCTCCAGACCCGGGTATCTGGGCATCGCCTATAAAGTCAGCGGACTGATGAATCTGGACGTGGAAATTCATATACCGGGAAAATTCAGCGTCTACAATTCTTTGACGGCCATCGCTGTTTGCCGCCACTTTGGGGTTGCCAACAAAACGCTCTTGAAGGCTTTGGAATGCGCCAAGGTGAAGGGCAGGATTGAAATGGTCAGGGTATCGGATGAATTTACGCTGATGATCGATTACGCCCATAACGCCATGAGTCTGGAGAGTCTGCTGAGCACGCTGAGAGATTATCAGCCCAAGAGACTGGTCTGTGTATTCGGATGCGGAGGAAACCGGGCCAAATCCAGAAGATATGAGATGGGAGAAGTTTCCGGACGGCTAGCGGATTTGACGATTATCACTTCGGATAACCCCAGGTACGAGGATCCCATGGAGATTATCAGGGATATTGAGGAGGGAATTCGCCCAACCTGTGGGACTTACGTGGAGATTCCCGATCGGAAAGAGGCCATCGCCTATGCCATTCACCACGGACAGCCGGGAGATGTGATCGTTCTTGCGGGAAAGGGACACGAGGATTACCAGGAGATACGGGGAGTGAAGTATCCTATGGATGAGCGGGTATTGATTCAGGAGATCCTGGAGGAAGACAGAAAGAAAAATTAAGCCGGAGGGGAGGGCTTATGCAGCAGAGATTTGCCAATGTGATTGTAGATATCACCCATGAAAAGCTGGATCGTACCTTTCAGTATCGGATTCCTGAACATTTGCAGGGGGAACTGGCAGCAGGGATGGCCGTAGAAGTGCCTTTCGGGCCGGGGAACCGGTTGATTCGTGCCTATGTGCTTTCTCTGTCAGACCATCCTGAGTACGAGATTGGAAAGCTAAAGGAGATCCATGGCATTCTCAGGCAGGAGGTGGGAGTCGAGTCCAGGCTGATTGCTCTGGCCGCCTGGATGCGTGAGTATTACGGAGCCACGATGATACAGGCGTTAAAGACGGTGATCCCTGTTAAACAGAAAGTAAAGCCCAGGGAGAACAGGAGCGTCAGGCTATTGGTGGAAGAGGAAGAGGCCAGAGAACGGCTGGAGTTCTTTCAAAGGAAGCATCAATCTGCCAGGGCCAGACTTTTGGCAGCCTTATTGGAGGAAGGGGAGCTTCCATTGCCTCTGGTTACAGGGAAGCTGCATATTTCTTCCCAGACGATAAAAGCCATGAAAGAGCAGGGGATCTTGTCTGTGGAACGTGTGGAGGTTTATCGCAATCCGATTTCCATTTCCACGGAAAGCCAGAAGCGGGTGACCTTAAGCCCCGATCAGCAAAGAGTCCGGGACGCTATCCTGGGAGAGTGGGAGGAGAAAAAAGATGCGGTGTATCTGATACACGGGGTTACAGGTTGTGGGAAAACCCAGATTTACATGGAATTGATTGCTCATGCAATTTCCAAAGGGGAACAGGCCATTGTGCTGATACCGGAAATTGCCCTGACCTATCAGACGGTGATGCGGTTTTATCGAAGATTTGGAGAGCGGATTACCATTCTGAATTCCAGGATGTCCCAAGGGGAGCGATACGACCAGTACGAGAGAGCCAAAAAGGGCCTGGTGGATGTGATGATCGGTCCCAGATCCGCCTTGTTTACTCCCTTCCCCAATCTGGGGATTGTAATCATCGATGAAGAGCATGAGGACTCCTATAAAAGCGAAAGCGCCCCCAGGTATCATGCCAGGGAGACGGCCATTTACCGGGGAAAGCTGGAAGGAGCCAGGGTAGTGCTGGGTTCAGCCACGCCTTCGCTGGAGGCTTATGACAGAGCCGTGCGGGGAGTATATACTTTGTATACAATTCGGGAACGGATCAGCAAAAGGCCCCTTCCGGACGTCTGGGTGGAAGACATGAGGGAGGAATTAAAGGCAGGAAACCGGTCTATATTAAGCAGGCGTCTGGCTGCGCTGATGAAGGACAGGTTAGAAAAGGGGCAGCAAATGATGCTGTTTTTAAACAGGAGGGGGTATAGTGGATTTGTCTCCTGCAGAAGCTGCGGCTCAGTAATGCAATGCCCTCATTGTGATGTGGCTTTGGCATTGCATAAGAATGGCAGACTGATATGTCATTACTGCGGCTACAGCCAGCCAGCCCCCGGGACATGCCCTTCCTGTGGTTCTGAGTATATCCGGGGATTTCGCATTGGGACGCAGCAGGTGGAGGAATATGTAAAGAAGGTCTTTCCTGGGGCAAGAGTGCTGCGGATGGATCTGGATACCACCAGACAGAAGGATGGTCATGCCAAAATTCTTTCCGCTTTCGGAGCCGGGGAGGCAGACGTGCTGATTGGAACCCAGATGATTGTGAAGGGACATGATTTTCCCGGCGTGACGCTGGTGGGGGTTTTGGCGGCAGATCTCTCCCTTCATGCCAATGACTACCGGGCGGGGGAGAAAACCTTTCAGCTTCTGACTCAGGCAGCCGGCCGGGCCGGAAGGGGGCAGGAGAGAGGGGAAGTGGTGATACAGACTTACGATCCGGAGAATTATAGTATTCAGGCGGCAGCAAAGCAGGATTATGAGAGCTTTTACCGACAGGAAATGCTATTTCGCCAGTTGGCAGGATACCCGCCCGCTTCGGGGATGCTGGCGATTCACGGGGCCTGCAGGGATCAGAAGCAGCTTCAATTAGCTATGGATTACATAGGAAAGTTGGTCCGGGCTATGGCGAAAAGGGCGCAGGCCCAGGTGATCGGCCCTGCGGACGAGAACGTAGCGAAGGTGGAAGATGTCTATCGGAAGATTTTGTACATCAAGCATAAGAATCCGAAGATCCTGACTATAATCAAGGGGAAGGTGGAAGAATATACAGAAATGAACGAAGGGTTTCGGCAGATTCAGGTTCAGTTTGATATGTATGAATAAACAGATGACAAATGAGAAAGAAGATGGAGGAAGAAAAGTATGGCAATTCGAAAAATCAGACTCATGGGGGATAAGGCCCTTACAAAGGTTTGCAAAGAAGTAACGGAGATGACGCCCAGGCTGCATCAGCTGGTGGATGATATGCTGGATACCATGTATGAAGCTTACGGCGTGGGACTTGCGGCAAACCAGGTGGGAATTTTAAAAAGGATTGTGGTGATCGATGTGGGGGAGGGGCCTCATGTGCTGATCAATCCGGTTATTCTGGAGACTTCCGGCGAGCAGTGCGGCTCGGAAGGGTGTTTAAGTCTTCCAGGAAAAATGGGACAGGTGACCAGACCAAACTATGTAAAGGTAAAAGCCTTTGATGAAGAGATGAAAGAATATATACTGGAGGGGACGGAGCTGTTAGCAAGGGCCATCTGCCACGAATGTGAGCACCTGGACGGACACATGTTTGTGGAACATGTGGAGGGAGAGTTGACGGATGTTCCATCCTATGAGGAAGAAGAGTAGGAGGTTTTGCATGAAGGTAATTTTTATGGGAACGCCTGACTTCGCAGTGGGGACTTTAAGGGCCCTTCTTAAGTCAGAACACCAGGTAACCGCTGTAGTGACCCAGCCGGATAAGCCCAGAGGGCGTGGAAAGAGTATGCAGTTTCCACCGGTTAAGGAGGTGGCTGTGGAGGCCGGCCTTCCGGTATATCAACCAAAGAGGGTGAGAGATCCGGAGTTTATGGAGACTTTAAGATCCATAGACGGGGATGTGATTGTGGTGGTGGCATTTGGTCAGATTATTCCGGAAGAAATTTTGCGGATGAAGCAGTATGGCTGCATTAATGTCCACGCCTCTCTTTTGCCCAAATACCGGGGAGCGGCGCCGATCCAGTGGGCGGTGATTGACGGAGAGCCCCAGTCAGGGGTGACCACCATGCAGATGGATGCGGGCCTGGATACGGGGGATATGCTAAAGAAGACCGTGGTAAAGCTGGATGCCAAGGAAACCGGGGGCAGCTTATTTGAGAAGCTTTCTAAAGCAGGGGCCGGGCTCTTAGTAGAGACCCTTAAAGAGCTGGAGGATGGGACTTTAAAGCCCCAGAAGCAGGGAGATTCTCCCACAGCATATGCAAAGATGTTAAAGAAGGAAATGGGAAAGATTGACTGGAACTGGGATGCTGCTCGTATTGAGCGCTGGATCAGAGGACTGAACCCCTGGCCCAGCGCTTACGGAAAGCTGGATGGAAAGACCCTAAAAATCTGGGACGCGAACGTGGTGGAAGATGAAAGCGAAAAGGCGCCCGGTACAGTAGTACGAGTGACCAAGGAAAGTATTCTCATCCAGACCGGAAAAGGAATGCTGGATGTGAGGGAGTTGCAGCTTGAAGGCAAGAAACGCATGGATGCGGGAGCGTTTTTGCGTGGATATTCCATAAAGGAGGGAACAAGTTTATGCTATTAGCCTACAGCAGTTCCAATTCATTTTTTGGTTACGGAATGGGAGGCTACGGGTTCTTTTTTGATCCTACCATGTTTTTGATCTATATTGGTCTTGCGCTGTCTCTGCTGGCTTCGGCAAAGGTAAAAAGCACTTTTGCAAAATATGACAGAGTAAGGAGCCTGTCTGGCCTTACAGGGGCTCAGGCAGCAGAAAGGATTTTGCACAGTGCCGGTATCTATGATGTGAGTATACAGCATATCCGGGGAAGCCTGAGTGATCATTACGATCCCAGAAACAAGGTGCTGCGCCTGTCTGACAGCACCTATGGCTCCAATTCTGTGGCAGCTGTAGGCGTGGCAGCCCATGAGTGCGGACATGCTATTCAGCATCAGCAGCATTATATGCCTCTGGTGCTGCGAAGTACCCTGGTGCCGGCCGCAAACTTCGGCTCCACCCTGGCCTGGCCGATTTTCTTTGTGGGACTTCTTATGTCTATGAGGCCGCTTCTCACAGCAGGCATCGTGCTTTTTAGCCTGGCCGTCCTGTTTCAGCTGGTGACACTTCCCGTGGAAATCAATGCCTCCAGGCGGGCGGTAAGAATCTTAGAGCATACAGGAATGCTGGAAACCGGGGAAGTGCAGGGAACGAAAAAAGTGCTGACGGCCGCGGCATTGACCTATGTGGCCAGCCTGGCCGCATCTATACTGCAGTTAATCCGGCTGATTATCCTGGCGGGAGGTAGAAGACGTGACGACTAATGCGAGAAACGTAAGAGATATTATTGTAAGCACTTTGATGGAAATCATCGAGGAGGAGGAATACTGCCATGTGGTTTTGGGGCAGGTTCTGGAAAAGTATCAGTACCTGGAGAAGCGGGACCGGGCATTTATTACCAGGGTGGTAGAAGGCACCCTGGAACATATGATTCAGCTGGACTATATTATAGAGCGTTTTTCCAAAGTGAAGGTAAAGAATATGAAGCCGGTGATACGAACGATTCTGAGAATGTCCGTATACCAGTTAAAATATATGGATAGCGTGCCGGACAGTGCTGTGTGCAATGAGGGAGTCAAGCTGGCCTCCCAGAAGGGATTTTACAATTTGAAGGGGTTTGTAAATGGAGTGTTGCGCAGTGTGGCCAGAAATTTGGATAAGGTAGCGTATCCGGATAAGGATACGCATCCTTTGGCCTATCTTGTGGTTACCTATTCTATGCCGGAATGGATTTTAAAGGATTGGCTGGAACTTTACGGGGTGGATACCGTGGAGTCCATTTGCAGAGAGTTCCAGAAGGAGAAGATGACCTCCATTCGATGCAATCTGGAAAAAGCCACCATACAAGAGATCACAGAAAGTCTGAAAGCGCAGGATATTACCGTCAGAACTGTTCCGTATCTGGACTATGCCCTGGAAATTGGCGGCTATAATTATATGAAAGCCATTGAGGCCTTTAAGAAAGGATGGTTTCAGGTTCAGGATGTAAGCTCCATGCTGGCTGTGGAGGCTGCGGCTCCCGCATGGGGAGATTACTGTCTGGACGTATGTGCCGCGCCCGGAGGAAAGAGCCTCCATCTTGCGGATAAGCTGAAGGGAAGCGGACATGTGGAGGCCAGGGATATTTCGGAGCATAAGGTACATCTAATGCAAGAGAGTATTGAGCGTATCGGCGCAATCAATATGACGGCTACGGTGGCGGACGCCACGATTTTTGACCCCAGTTGTGTGGAAAAAGCAGATGTGTTGTTGGCCGATGTTCCTTGCTCTGGATTAGGCGTGATAGGAAGGAAGGCAGATATCAAGTATAAGATGAGCCCGGCAAAGCAGGAGGAGATCGTGAAACTGCAAAGGAAGATTTTGGATACGGTTTATCCCTACGTAAAAAAAGGAGGTACCTTGCTATACAGCACCTGTACCATAGGGGCCAGAGAAAACCAGTACAATGTAAAATGGTTTCTGGATCACTATCCATTTCGTCTGGAGAGCATTGATCCCTATTTGTGCCCGGAACTGAGAAGCAAGACCACGGCGGCCGGCTATCTGCAGCTGTTGCCTGGAATTCATCAGTCGGATGGATTTTTTATTGCCCGGTTTAAGAGGATCGATTAAATGGAAAAGACAGATATCAAATCATTGGATTTTGAAGAGCTTCAGGCATTGCTGGCGGAAGCAGGTGAAAAACCTTTCAGGGCCAGGCAGCTTTATCAGTGGATGCACCAAAAGCTGGCCTGCGGATTTAAGGAAATGACAAATCTTCCCAAAGCTCTGAGAGAGGATTTGGCCTGCCGGTGTACATACACCTGCTTAGAGCCGGTGGAGGTTTTGGTATCCAAACTGGACGGGACCCGGAAATATCTGTTTCGCCTGGAGGATGGGAATGTAATTGAGAGTGTACTGATGCGTTATCATCACGGTAATTCCGTGTGCATTTCTTCACAGGTGGGCTGTCGGATGGGCTGCCGGTTTTGTGCTTCGACTTTGGGAGGACTGACCAGAAACCTGGCCGCCTCGGAAATGCTGGATCAGATTTACCGAATCCAGAGCCATTGCGGCGAGCGTATATCCAATGTGGTGATTATGGGCACGGGAGAGCCCCTGGACAACTATGAACAGGTGGTAAAATTTATCCGGATGTTATCCGATGAGCATGGACTAAACATTAGTCAGAGAAATATTACCGTGTCCACCTGCGGGATTGTGCCGGGAATCCTCCGATTGGCAAAAGAGGATTTGCAAATTACTCTGGCCCTCTCTTTGCACGCTTCCAGCCAGGAAAAACGCTGCCAGCTGATGCCGGTGGCATATCAATACGAGATAGACCAGGTGCTAAAAGCTTGCCGGGAGTACTTTAAGAGTACAGGAAGAAGATTGACTGTGGAGTACAGCTTAGTAGGCGGTGTCAATGATACCGAAGAGGATGCCGAGAGGCTGGCGGCCCTGGTGGGGGATTTACATTGCCATGTAAATCTGATACCGGTGAATCCCATTAAGGAGCGAAACTATGTGGAGACCTCTAAAAAAAATAGTTTGAATTTCAAAAATAAACTTGAAAAATGCAAAATTAATGTTACTATTAGAAGGGAAATGGGCAGGGATATCAATGGTGCCTGTGGACAGCTTCGCAAGAGTTATATGGACAGCGAGAAGAAAGAAGGAGAGGAAGAGCGATGAGATCGTGTTGCGTTACGGATGTAGGGCAAAAGAGAACAACGAATCAGGACTTTGTATATGCTTCCGATGATCCGGTAGGAAATCTTCCAAATCTTTTTGTAGTTGCAGATGGGATGGGTGGACACAAGGCCGGAGATATGGCTTCCCGGCTGACCGTGGAGGTACTGCTGGACAGTATTCGAAAAAACCGGGAACAAAATCCCATAAAGATTATTCGGGCGGCGATTGAGACCGCAAATACCAGGATACTGGAGACGGCCAGGAAAGATGAGAATCTGTACGGGATGGGCACCACCGTGGTGGTAGCCACTGTGCTTGGACATTATATGTATGTGGCTAACGTGGGGGACAGCAGATTGTACCTGATTCGCAGCCGGATAGAGCAGATTACAAAGGATCATTCTCTGGTGGAAGAGATGGTCCGGATTGGAGAGATTAACCGGGAACAAGCCAGAAACCATCCGGACAAAAATATCATTACGAGAGCGGTGGGAGCCAGCAGGAAAGTAGAGATCGACTTTTTTGATATGCGTTTGGAAGCGGGAGATATTATCCTAATGTGCTCCGATGGGCTGAGCAACATGCTGGAGGATAGCGAAATCGAAAGGATCATAAAAAGCGGCGGCGATTTATCAGGGATTGCCCTGGAGCTGGTGGCGAGAGCCAATCAGAACGGAGGAAAGGATAATATCGCAGTTGTATTGGTAGAGCCGCAGGTAGGTGAGGTGAAGAAATGTTAAAAGAAGGCATGTTTATCCAGGAAAGATATGAGATTGTCTCAAGAATTGGATCTGGCGGCATGGCAGATGTCTACAAGGCGAAAGACCATAAGCTAAATCGTTTTGTGGCTGTGAAGGTGCTGAAAAAGGAATTTCGGGAAGACAAGGCGTTCATATCTAAGTTTCGTGTGGAAGCCCAGTCTGCGGCAGGGCTGGCACATCCCAACATCGTCAATGTCTATGACGTGGGAGAAGACCAGGGAGTCTACTTTATCGTTATGGAACTGGTGGAAGGGATCACACTGAAAGAGTATATTGAAAAGAAAGGAAGGCTCGCCGTAAGGGAGGCAACCAGCATTGCCATCCAGGTATCCATGGGGTTGGAAGCAGCCCATCACAATAACATTGTGCATCGGGATGTGAAGCCCCAAAACATCATTATATCCACGGACGGCAAAGTGAAGGTGACCGATTTTGGCATCGCCAGAGCCGCTTCCTCCAATACCATCAGCTCCAATGTGATGGGGTCGGTACATTATAGCTCGCCAGAACAGGCGAGGGGAGGGTACAGCGATTATAAGAGCGATATTTATTCCCTGGGTATTACCATGTATGAGATGGTGACAGGGCATGTGCCTTTTGATGGGGAATCTACGGTGGCTATCGCCATTAAACATCTCCAGGAAGAGATGCAGTCGCCCAGAAAATATGTGCCCGATCTGCCCAAGAGTACGGTGCAGATCATTTATAAATGTACCCAGAAGAGCCCGGACAGACGCTACGGAGATATGGAGGAACTGATTCGGGATTTAAAGGAATCCCTGGTCAATCCGGAAGGGGATTTCGTACAGATCGCCCCCCTCAATAACCACGCACAGACAGTGGTGATTTCAAAGGATGAGATGGATCAGATTAAACAGGGCTATGGGGAAGCAGCTCAAAGTGATCAGCAGCACAGCGGAGCCTATGGACAGGGGGGAACCTATGGAACTTATGGTTCCTATGGCGGGGATCCCTATCAGAATGGGAGATATCCGGAGGATGAGTATGATGAGGACGAGGAAGACGACGGAGTAAACAGAAAAGCAGAAAAGTTTATGACCGTGGGCAGTATCGTAGTCGGCGTAATCATCCTGTTTATTTTCCTGGCCCTCGTGGGAAATGCTGTGGGGCTTTTTGACTTCGGTTTCCTTACGGATGGTATCAAACATACAGAGTCTGTGTCAGAAAGCGGCACGAACGGAGATGATACAGAGGATGAAAGCGCTGCGGAAGATGAGGTAACCGTACCGGATCTGAAGGGTATGACCAGAGAAGAAGCTCAGGATGCGTTAAATGAGCTTGGCCTTGGCGGCACCTATGGCGGTGAGCGGGAATCTGCGGAGTACCCGGAGGGACAAATCATTGATCAGACACCTTCTGCGGGAAGCAAAGTAGAGAAAAACACCACGATCACTTATATTGTCAGCAAGGGGTCCAGTCAGGAACTGGTAACTGTTCCTGATGTGACAGGAATGACTCTGACAGAGGCATTGGCAGAATTAAGTGCAGAGGGCTTTACCTATACATCGGAGTACGTGGAAAGCTCCAGCGTGGAATCCGGTCTGGTTATTTACTCGGAACCGGCTGCCGGCGCCTCTGCCGAGGCAGGTTCTGCTGTAAAGCTGTATATCAGTGAAGGAGAAGAGGGCGACCAGTCGGAGGAGAGTGATGAGACCGGCGATACAGAAGATACAGAAGATTCCGGAAGCGATACGGTATCCATGCCGTATGTGGTGGGACAGTCTGCGGCAGACGCCAGATCCGCGCTGGAAAGTTTGGGGTTATATGTGGAAATCACAGAGGATGTGAGCAGCACATACGGCGCCGGAACGGTCATGAGCCAGAGTGTGTCATCCGGAAACAGTGTGGAAAAGGGAACCACCGTCAGTCTGGTGGTTAGCGCGGGAGCGGCGGATCCGGAGGTTCAGGGAGGCAGTACTTCCGGCAGTGAGTCAGGAAGCGGCAGCAATACCACCTCGGACGCCAATAATGCTTCTCACAGTTACGCCTGCAATGTGGAGCTTACGGCTCCCGCAGGATATGACGGACAGAACGTCAAGCTGGTAGTGGAACAGGATGGGGTATTGACCACAGTGCTGGATGGGGCTCCGATCTCCTTCCCCTATGTACTGAGCATACCGGGAACATCCGACAGCCTGGGGACAGCATATATGTATGTGACCAATGACGATGGAAGTACTTCTACCTATACCTATCCCAATGTGCCGTTTAAACAGGTAGATTAAATCTATGCAGGGGAAGATCATCAAGGGAATTGCCGGTTTTTATTATGTGCATATTCCAATGGACGGGGTATATGAGTGCAAGGCAAAGGGCGTTTTCCGAAAGGAAAAACAAAAACCTTGCGTGGGAGATAATGTGGATATTCAGATACTCAGCCGGGAGGAAAAGACGGGAAATGTGATAGAGATTCTCCCAAGAAAAAATGTATTGATTCGGCCGGCAGTGGCGAATATAGACCAGGCCTTGGTGATTTTTGCCATTGCCCGGCCAAAGCCTAATCTGAACCTGTTGGATCGCTTTCTCATCGCCATGAAGCATCAGGGGGTGGAAAGCGTAGTCTGCTTTAATAAGCAAGACATTGCAGATGAAAAAGAACGGAAGCTGCTTCGGGAGGCGTACGAAAAGTGCGGAAGTCAGGTACTGTTTTCCAGTGCCTACACAAAAGAGGGAATCGGACAGATCCGGGAAATTTTGCAGGGAAAGACGACAGCCGTGGCCGGCCCCTCCGGTGTGGGAAAGTCTTCGATCATCAACATCCTCAAGCCTGAGGCGGGGATGGAGACAGGAAGCATCAGTAAGAAGATTGACAGAGGGCGGCATACGACTCGCCACAGCCAGTTGATCGCCCTGGATGGGGATACTTATATTATGGATACGCCGGGATTTAGTTCTTTATTTCTTCAGGATCTGGAGAAAGAGGAGCTGAAACATTATTTTTCAGAGTTTGATTTATACGAAAAGGAATGTCGGTTTCAGGGATGCGTCCATATTCATGAACCGGATTGTGGGGTGAAGAAAGCTCTGGAGGCTGGAAAGATCAGCCGCATTCGTTATGAGAATTACGTAGAACTCTTTCAGGAACTGAAGGAGAAGAGGAGGTATTAGGATGAAGGCTTTGACAGGCACCCCGGGAAGTATGTCAAAGGGCGTGGCGGATGCGGCAGCATCTCATTCCATCGCCTATAAACTATCGCCCTCTATATTGGCGGCAGACTTTTCAAGACTGGGAGAACAGATACAGGCAGTGGATCGGGGAGGTGCCCATTATATACATATGGACGTCATGGATGGGATTTTTGTCCCTAATATTTCCTTTGGGATGCCGGTGATCCGGTCGGTGCGTCCATTGACGGAGAAGGTATTTGACGTACATTTGATGGTAAAAGAACCTCACCGCTATATTCAGGCCTTTGCAGAATGTGGGGCAGATTCGATTACCGTGCATGCGGAAGCCTGCGACCATTTAGACCGGGTAATCCAAATGATCCGGGATATGGATGCCCGGGTAGGAGTTTCCCTGAATCCGGCCACTTCCCTGCATGTGCTGGACTACGTGTTGGATAAGGTGGATATGGTGCTTCTTATGACTGTGAATCCGGGATTCGGAGGCCAGAGGTTTTTAGAAAGCAGCGTGGGCAAAATCAAGAGTCTCCGCTCTATGATTCAGGAAAGGGGACTTTCGGTGGATATTCAGGTGGATGGGGGAATCAATGATCATACCATCCGTACCGCATTGGATGCGGGAGCCAATGTAATTGTGGCAGGTTCCTCTGTCTTTAAGGGGGATCCTGCAAAAAATGTGGAAAAATATCTGAAAATCTTGAAGGAATATGAAGGATAGAGATGAACAGAGCAGTAATTATGAGCGGGGGCAATATCAGCGATGATTTTGCCCTTTCCTTTTTAACAGAACATCCATGGAAATTTTTGATTGCGGCAGATCGGGGCGTCTGCTTTTGCCGCAGAAAAGGCGTGCTTCCAACCCACGCAGTGGGAGACTTTGATTCAGGATCAGAAGAAGATCTGGACTGGTTGAGGAATCATAAGGAGATTCTGGTCCGCAGATTTTGTCGCCAAAAGGACGTAACAGATACCCAGATTGCCGTGGAACTGGCCATAGAGCTTGGAGCCGATAAGATTCACATTTTGGGTGGAACCGGTACAAGGCTGGATCATACCTTCGCCAATATCCGGATTCTGAATCTGGGATTGGAGAAGGGAATACCAATCCTGCTGGAAGATCCAAATAATCGGATTTACCTGAAAAAAGAAAGCTTTCTCATTCCCCGAAAGGAACAATTTGGAACGTATGTTTCCTTTTTCGCACTTGGGGAACCGGTGACAGACCTGACTTTGGAGGGCTTTTTTTACCCGCTGCGCGGATACTGTATGAGCGGGATGGATCCTCTGGGTGTAAGTAATGAAATCACAGAAAATGTAGGAAAAGTATATTTTTCTTCCGGAACGCTCTTGGTGATTGAGTCGAAAGACTGAGAAAATAGGCATTTTGGCGAATTCTGTCGATGAGTTGTTGACAGAAATACTTGCATATTTGTCACATTATGTGATAAACTGAACAATGTTAAGAGATAAGGAAGAATCGGATAGAAAAGGATAGAAAAAAAGGATTTGGAAAGGAATTACAGATGAAACTTGGAATCGTAGGGTTGCCAAACGTAGGCAAAAGTACTTTATTTAATTCATTAACAAAGGCAGGAGCGGAGTCCGCAAATTATCCATTTTGTACCATTGACCCCAACGTGGGCGTGGTGGCAGTTCCGGATGAAAGATTAAATCTCCTCTCTGAACTTTATCATTCTGCCAAGGTGACGCCTGCTGTCATTGAGTTTGTGGATATTGCCGGACTGGTAAAGGGAGCCTCTAAAGGAGAAGGACTTGGCAATCAATTTTTGGCGAATATCCGGGAAGTGGACGCTATTGTACACGTGGTGCGCTGCTTTGAGGATACGAATGTGATTCATGTGGACGGGAGTGTGGACCCCGTCAGGGATATAGAGACCATTAACTTAGAGTTAGTATTTTCTGATATTGAAATTTTAGAGCGCCGTATCGCCAAGACGGCAAAAGGCGCCAGAAATGATAAAACTCTGGCCAAAGAGCTGGAGTTTTTACAGAGGTTAAAAGCTTATTTAGAAGAAGGTAAATTGGCAATCAGCTTCCAGGTTCAGGATGAGGAGGAAGAGCAATGGCTCTCTTCTTATAACCTGCTGACCGGAAAGCCGGTGATTTTTGCTGCCAATGTGGCAGAAGAGGATTTAGCTGACGATGGAGCATCCAATCAGCACGTTCAGGCTGTCCGCAGCCTTGCTAAAGAGGAAAACAGCGAAGTATTTGTGATCTGCGCCCAGATCGAACAGGAGATTGCAGAGCTGGATGATGACGAAAAGAAGATGTTTTTAGAGGATTTGGGTTTGGAGGAGTCTGGACTTGAAAAGCTGATCCGTGCCAGCTACAGTCTCTTGGGATTGATTAGCTATCTTACGGCAGGAGAAACGGAAACAAGAGCGTGGACGATTAAGAAAGGTACAAAAGCGCCGCAAGCTGCAGGGAAGATTCACTCCGATTTTGAACGCGGATTTATTCGCGCCGAGGTAGTCAATTATCAAGACCTGCTGGATTGTGGTTCCTATTCAGCAGCGAAAGAAAAAGGGCTGGTAGGACTAGAAGGCAAGGAATACGTGGTAAAGGACGGAGATGTGATTCTCTTCCGCTTTAATGTATAGTTCTGCTCTGCCATCGGCCCAGGTACGAGAGGATGGGATTGCGATGAA
Organism: uncultured Lachnospiraceae bacterium; assembly: GCA_902476645.1. GTDB lineage: Bacteria > Bacillota > Clostridia > Lachnospirales > Lachnospiraceae > CABSEG01. The sequence continues at coordinate 65,275 of CABSEG010000005.1, forward strand.
GAAGATGGAAGCTTTGAAGCTGAAAATCGAAGAAGAGAGAGTCAAACTGGATCAACTGATACGTGAGAGAAAGGTCGAGGAATCCTATCGGCAAAGCTTGGTTTTAGACGGACTGGTGGAAGAATACATTGGTCTGACAAATAATAGGTGAGGGAGAACAGAGCAAATACAGTAACGGAAGCAGTTTCAGAAAGGAAGGAAAAGCATGGCACAGAATCCAATCGTAACAATTGAAATGGAAGACGGAGGGGTGATTAAGGCAGAATTATATCCCCAGGTCGCGCCCAATACGGTCAACAATTTTATCAGCTTAGTATCCAAAGGTTTTTATGACGGCCTGGTGTTTCACCGGGTGATTGAGGGCTTTATGATTCAGGGAGGATGTCCCCAGGGAAACGGGACAGGAGGTCCCGGTTATGGCATTCAGGGAGAGTTTTCTCAGAACGGATTTATCAATCAGTTAAAGCATGAGGCAGGAGTATTGTCCATGGCCAGAGCCATGCATCCGGACTCTGCAGGATCCCAGTTTTTTATCATGCATAAACGTGCTCCGCATCTGGATGGAGCCTACGCGGCTTTTGGAAAAGTGACTGAGGGTATGGATGTGGTGGATCGGATTGCGCAGGAGGATACCGATTACAATGATCGCCCCCTGACATCCCAGAAAATGCGCAAAGTGACAGTGGAAACTTTTGGAACAGAATACCCGGAACCGGAAACTTGTTGAGGGATCGAGAAAATCATCGCATGTTTGTGCGGTGATTTTGTTGTAAAGTGGTCTTTTTCCAACAGAATTCCACAGAAATTTTGTTGGTATTATGAGGAAATGGAAAAAAATTCAAAAACAGAGCATTTTTAAGAAAAAAATGCTTGACAATCTTTTAACAATATTTTATGATGGCATTGTTAAAAAAATATCAATTGTGTAAACGATTCACTCGTAGGAGGAGAAGAACATGGCAAAGAAAGAAACTGCAACGAAAGTGCCCGCGATCGTGGATAGCGTAGAAGCATTAACTGCCAAAATTGCAGCGATGCGCGAGGCTCAGAAAGTATTTGCAACCTATACACAGGCTCAGGTGGATAAGATCTTTTTTGAAGCTGCAATGGCAGCCAACCTGCAGCGTATTCCTCTGGCAAAGATGGCCGTGGAAGAAACCGGAATGGGCGTTGTAGAAGATAAAGTCATTAAGAACCACTATGCAGCTGAATACATTTACAATGCATATAAAAATACAAAGACCTGCGGGGTGATCGAGGAGGATTTAGCTTTCGGTATCCGTAAGGTGGCGGAGCCACTGGGGCTGATCGCAGCGGTGATTCCCACCACGAACCCTACCTCTACGGCGATCTTTAAAACGTTGATCGCATTAAAGACGAGAAACGCGATCATCATCAGCCCCCATCCCCGTGCAAAGGCTTGTACCATTGCGGCAGCAAAGGTTGTTTTAGAAGCAGCGGTAAAGGCAGGCGCGCCGGAGGGAATCATCGGATGGATCGACGTTCCGTCTCTGGAATTGACTAATGAAGTTATGAAAGAAGCAGACTGTATCCTGGCAACCGGTGGACCAGGTATGGTAAAGGCAGCTTACTCTTCCGGAAAACCGGCCCTGGGTGTTGGAGCAGGTAATACCCCGGTTATTATCGATGAGACCGCGGACGTAAAGATGGCAGTAAATTCCATTATCCATTCTAAGACCTTTGACAACGGTATGATCTGTGCTTCCGAGCAGTCTGTTACCGTAGTTGGAAAGCTTTATGACGCAGTAAAGGATGAATTTGTGAAGCGTGGCTGCTACGTTCTAAAGGGGGATGAGATCGACAAGGTTCGCAAGACCATTATTATCAACGGAGCTTTGAATGCCAAGATCGTAGGCCAGTCTGCTTACACCATTGCGAAGCTGGCAGGAGTGGACGTTCCGGAGAAGACCAAGATCCTGATTGGTGAAGTAGAATCTGTGGATATCTCTGAGGAATTTGCCCACGAGAAATTATCTCCGGTACTGGCTCTCTACAGAGCAAAAGACTTTGATGAGGCCATCGCAAAAGCGGAGCGTCTGGTAGCGGACGGCGGATATGGACATACCTCTTCTCTGTATATCCATCCGGCCGAAAAAGAAAAAATCGCAAAACATGCTGCAGCAATGAAGACCTGCCGTGTTCTGATCAATACACCTTCCTCCCATGGTGGAATCGGCGACTTATATAACTTTAAGCTGGCTCCGTCTCTGACACTGGGATGCGGTTCTTGGGGAGGCAACTCCGTATCGGAGAACGTGGGAGTGAAGCACCTGATCAATATCAAGACCGTTGCGGAGAGGAGAGAAAACATGCTGTGGTTTAGAACACCTGAGAAGGTTTACTTTAAGAAGGGCTGTATGCCGGTTGCTTTGGATGAACTGGGAACGGTAATGCATAAGAAGAAAGCCTTTATCGTGACGGATACCTTCTTATATAAAAATGGTTATGTAAATCCTGTGGAGGCAAAACTGGATGATATGGGTATCCAGCACACCTGCTTCTACGATGTTGCTCCTGATCCCACTCTGGGTTGCGCAAAGGCCGGAGCAGAGGCAATGCGTCAGTTTGAGCCGGATGTGATCATCGCCATGGGTGGCGGCTCTGCTATGGACGCAGCCAAGATCATGTGGGTGCTGTATGAGCATCCGGATGCAGACTTTGAGAGAATGTCCGCAGACTTTATGGATATCCGTAAGAGAGTTTATACCTTCCCGAAGATGGGAGAGAAGGCATACTTTGTAGCGATCCCCACTTCTTCCGGAACTGGTTCTGAGGTGACGCCGTTTGCCATCATTACCGATGAGACTACAGGAACCAAATGGCCGCTGGCAGACTATGAACTGATGCCCAATATGGCCATTGTAGATACAGATAACATGATGAGCCAGCCTAAGGGACTGACCAGCGCATCCGGTATCGACGTAATGACCCATGCTCTGGAAGCTTATGTGTCCATTATGGCCACGGATTATACAGACGGACTTGCTTTGAAGGCTATCAAGAGCGTATTTGAATACCTGCCGAGAGCCTATGAGTATGGAGCAAACGATCCGATTGCCCGTGAAAAGATGGCAGATGCCGCTTGTATGGCAGGTATGGCCTTTGCCAATGCGTTCTTGGGGTTGAATCACTCCATGGCGCATAAACTGGGCGCTTATCATCACCTGCCCCACGGAGTGGCTAACGCGGTGATTCTGACCAATGTAATTCGTTATAATGCGGCGGATGTGCCCACCAAGATGGGAACCTTCTCCCAGTACCAGTATCCTCACGCAAAGGAGAGATACGCAGAGATTGCAAGATTTGTGGGACTCGGCGGTAAGAATGATGACGAGAGCTTAGAGAATCTGATCAAGGCTCTGGAGGAGCTGAAAGTAAAGATCGGTATTAAGCCCACCATCAAAGACTATGGCATTACGGAGGAAGATTTCATGGCCACCCTTGATGAAATGGTGGAGAATGCCTTTAATGACCAGTGTACAGGTGCTAATCCAAGATACCCATTAATGAGCGAAATCAAAGAGCTCTATTTAAAATCATACTACGGAAAGTAGTATTTATACAAAGGGGGATTTATCATGGCAGAATTACAGACACTTGCAACACGCGCTCATAAGTCCGTCTACCGTGACGGCGACAAGGCAATCAAGGTATTCGACGATACATTTACCAAGTCCGATATCTTGAACGAGGCAGTAAACCAGGCCAGGGTCGAGGAGACCGGCCTGAACATTCCGAAGCTTCTGGAGGTTTCCAAAGTGGATGGAAAGTGGGCGATTACTTCCGAGTATGTGGAAGGAAAGACCATGGAACAGCTGATGGATGAAAATCCGGATAAATTGGAAGCTTACATGGAACAGCTGGTGGATCTGCAGCTGGAGATGCACAGTAAAAGGGCACCTCTGCTGAATAAGCTAAAAGATAAAATGACCCGAAAAATTCAGGGAGCGGATTTAGACGCTTCCACCCGTTATGAATTGCAGACAAGACTGGACAGTATGCCAAAGCACAACAAAGTGTGCCACGGCGATTTTAATCCAAGCAATATCATTATCGGGCCTGACGGCAAGGCATCGATCCTTGACTGGTCCCATGCGACCCAGGGAAATGCCAGTGCCGATGCAGCCAGGACGTATCTTCTCTTCGCTTTAAAGGATGAGAAGAAGGCAGAACTCTACTTAAAAACGTTCTGCTTAAAGAGCGATACTGCAAAGCAGTATGTGCAGCAGTGGTTGCCCATTGTGGCAGCTTCACAGCTTACAAAGTGCATCCCGGAGGAAAAGGATTTTCTGATGAGATGGATTGATATCTTTGATTTCCAGTAAAAATTGCAATTGGGTATAGTGCCGGGGGCGTAGCGGAGCAATCTGCTGCGCCCTCGCACTTTATGGGGGAGAGTATGAGACAGTGTATAATAGATTTAAGGAAAGGCAGGCAGTTGCCCCGGAAATTTCTGGAGGAATGTAGAAAAAGAGGATGTCGGCTCCAATTTAGGGGCTGCCGGGAGGCAGAGGCCAAGGATACGCTGATCCTCACAGATAGCCAGAAGACCGTATTTTGGGCTTCTGAAAGAGGGATCGCCTGTGTGGGGTATGAGTGTACGCAGGAGTGCGCACCGCTGTCTGGGGTGGAACTGGTGGTGCAGGATTTGGAGATCCTGACCTTTTCCTTGTTGGAGCGGGCATACCGGCGTTTCCATGGGATACCCTGGGAGATCGCCAGAACAGACAGACTCTTGATAAGGGAGTCCATAGCGGAAGATTTCGAAGCGCTGTACGCCATGTGTCAGGAGACGGATTTTTGCCGGTATACCCCTGGGATGACCGGTGATAGGGAAGAAGAGCGCGAAGGGTTTTTGACCTATATAAAAAATATGTATGCGTTTTACGAATACGGACTCTGGACGGTGCTGGAACGAGCCACCGGACAGGTAGTAGGCAGGGCAGGCCTGGAAAACAGAGATACGCTTAAAGGGAAGGTGCTGGAAGCAGGGTATGCAATCGGAAGGCCCTGGCAGAATCTAGGATATGCCACAGAGGCCATGGAGCAGGTGTTTGCCTATGCCGCGAGAGAACTGGGAGAGGAGCAGGTGTTTGCCTATATACAGGCTGACAATCTGCCGTCTTTGAAAGTGGCAAAAAAGCTCGGCATGAAAGAGATTTCAAGTGGGTGCTTTTGTAAACAACTTTAAGCGGTCTGGAAGGCTGAACACACCTCTTTCCTTTCGAATATACTAAAAGAAAAAGAGAACTGTGAAGATGGAAATCTTTTTATTGGTATTAGCCCTGTGCGTGGATGAATTTGTGGCAAGCATTGCGTACGGCTCCAATCAGATTCGCATTTCCTTTAAAAGAATCGCCCTGGTCAATGGAATCTGCAGCCTTTGTCTCTGTGGGGCTCTCGCTTTTGGAGGGATTTTAAATACATGGATTCCGGAACATCTTACAAAGACGGTCTGCATCGTCAGCCTTATGCTTCTGGGAATCGTGAAACTTTTGGACTACAGTATCAAGCAGTATATCAACCGTCACTGCGGCGTTCACAGAGATATTCACTTTTCTTTTTCGAGTCTTTGCTTTATCATCCGGATCTATGGAAACCCCGTCTGCGCGGATCAGGATCATTCCAAGGAACTGTCGGCAAAAGAGGCCGTCTTTTTTGCCCTGGCAATGTCTATTGATAGTCTGGTTGCAGGTACTTTGGCGGCGCTTATGCAGGTGGGAATTGGACGTACCGTGGCCGCCGCCTTTGTGGTGGGAGTGCTTTCCATGTATGGAGGGCAGATTTTGGGGAGAAAGATTGCGTCCTGGAGTAAAAGGGATCTATCCTGGATGAGCGGTTTTTTCTTTTTGGTGTTGGCCATCACAAAAATGATATAAATTCAGATTTGCCCTTTGGATTTTCGCAAAACTATGGTATATTATATAGAAGGCGCTGGGGTCAAAAATTTGACCCCTTATGCCCGTGGATGAAGATGCGCTTTTAACAGACAAAAGAGCCTTATGAAGAGAAGGAGGAATCAGGGGTGAAAAGAAGACAGACATGCGGCGCGATCTTGTGTGCAGCGCTGTTGATGACAGCCCTTCCGGGAACAAATCAGATGGCCAGGGCAGGTGGACAGGAGGGGCCAATCGAGGAAATTTTGATGGTAAGCTCCCAGGAGGACCCATCTTTGAGAGAAGTGTTCCGGGTCTGCAGTGAAGAAGGAGAAAAATCAGAAAAAATAGAAGAAGAAGCACTTGAAAAGCTAAAAGAAACAGCCGACACAGCCGTTTTGGTCATTGGAAGGATACCTCAGGAAGAGACGGCTTCAGAGAAGACAGTTGATGTCCCGGCGATTTCGGAGGATGAGCAGCAAGTCGTTGAGGAACCGCTCGCAGTGGAAGAGGAAGTTGCTCTGCCTGCAGAGGAAAACATACAGACTGTGTCATCGGGGCAGCAGACAGAAGATGTGACTATTTCCGAAAGCCAGCAGCAAATGATCAGTCAGATTGCGGCTGAATTTGAGAACGTGGTGGTATTGTTTAACAATTTTCGCCCCTATGGACTGGAGATTTTAGACGAGTATCCCTCCATAAAATCCATTACCCTGATTGAGACCAGGGATGAAAGACAGGTTCGAAAGGCAGCCAGACAGTTGGTGAGCCTGGTGCAGCCGCGGGAGAATAACCAGGAGGAAACTTTGGAAAAGGAACCGGAGGAGACCGGGCAGGCGCAAGAGCTCCAGACAGAGCCAGAGCCTATGTCAGAAGAACCGGAGACGGTTGTCAGCACGGAGTCAGAATCTGTTGTGGAAGAATCTCAAACGGAGAGCAAACAGAAGGAGTCGGATCAAAAGAAGCAGGCAGATGGTTTGACCGGTGATGTGAATGGAGACGGCAGGGTGGATTCCCAGGACGCCTCGGCGCTGATGGGGCTGGTGGGGGAGGACGTAGATCAATCTCTTTTCCCCTATGCAGATGTGACAGGGGATGGAAGCATCAATAAAAAAGATGTGAAAGAACTGCTAAGATACATAACCGGAGAGATCACCGGGTTTGAAGCGGAAGAGAAATAGGAGGCAGAAATGAGAACCATTAAGAGATTTATGGCGGGGATAACCGTCTGTGCTCTGCTGGTGTTTGGAGCATTGCCGGTTTGCGCTGAGGAGACAGTCAGATTCAAACTTGTACCAGACCCCATTGAAAAGGGAGAGGATTATCTGACTATGACTTATGATCTGAAGGGAGGAGCCTCCTTTACCAGCGGAAAGGTGACCATTACCTATGATACAGAATACCTGGAATATTCCGACCACGATCTGGGGGGCGTCCTGGCTAAGATGATGTCAAACGTGAAAGACCCTTACCAGGATCAGGGACAGGAAGGGGAAATTGTTATTGCATTTTCTTCCGAGGAGCCGGTGAAAGCAAACGATACGTTTTTAGATTTATACTTTGACTTAAAAAAGAAAGCAAAGGACGGGCAACAGTATCAGGTAAATATCCGGGTGGATGAGCTGTACAATGGGAGCGCACAGGTGAACTCAGTGATTGAGGAAGCTCCGATCACTGTGGGAGCTGTGTCGGATGAGGAGGCATTTGAGGAAGAACCGCAGGAGGAATCGCAGACAGAGCCTCAGACGCAAGCCCAGACGCAGGCTCAAACGCAACCGCAAACACAGGCTCAAACCCAGAAGCAGACCAAGGCTGCCAACCCATCCACCCAGGCCCCAAAGTCGGCAGCGAAGGCTTCTAATGCCAAGACAGGGGATACTACCCAGGCGATACCCTTTGCAATAGGGGGGACACTGGCCGTATTTCTTTTGGGAGGACTGGCTTTGACCAGAAAAAAGAAACAATAAAAAACAGCAGGAGGCAATAATGGAAAAGATAATCTTAACAGGGGACAGACCCACAGGAAAGCTTCATGTGGGACATTATGTGGGGTCCTTAAAGCGCAGAGTGGAGCTTCAAAACTCCGGAGAATATGATAAAATCTATATCATGATTGCAGATGCCCAGGCACTTACGGACAATGCGGATAATCCGGAAAAAGTGAGACAGAATATCGTGGAGGTGGCATTGGATTATCTGGCCTGTGGTCTGGATCCGGATAAATCCACTCTGTTCATTCAGTCTCAGGTTCCCCAGCTTTGCGAGCTGTCCTTTTATTACATGAATCTGGTGACCGTTTCCAGGCTGCAGCGCAATCCCACTGTAAAGTCGGAGATTCAAATGCGGAATTTTGAAGCCAGTATTCCTGTGGGATTTTTTACTTATCCCATCAGTCAGGCTGCGGATATAACAGCCTTCCAGGCAACCACGGTACCGGTGGGGGAAGATCAGCTTCCCATGCTGGAACAGACGAAGGAGATTGTCAGAAAGTTCAACTCGGTATATGGGGAAACTCTGGTGGAACCGGAAATTTTGCTTCCGGGAAATCAAGCCTGTCTGCGCCTTCCCGGAATCGACGGAAAAGCGAAGATGAGCAAATCCCTGGGTAATTGCATTTATTTGTCAGAAGAAGAAGAGGATGTGCGTAAAAAGGTAATGTCCATGTATACGGATCCCAATCACATTCAAATCAGCGATCCGGGTACGGTAGAAGGAAATACCGTATTTACCTATCTGGATGCCTTTAGCAAGCCGGAGCATTTCCAGGAGTACTTGCCGGATTATGCAAATCTGGATGAGCTCAAGGAGCACTATCGAAGAGGCGGTCTGGGAGATGTGAAGGTGAAAAAATTCCTGAACAAGGTGTTGCAGGAGGAGCTGGAACCGATTCGCAAGCGCAGGAGGGAATACCAGAAGGATATTGCCTATGTATTTGAAATTTTAAAGAAGGGAAGCGAAGTCGCCCGGGAGGCGGCTGCGGTAACTTTAGATCAGGTGAGAAGCTCAATGAAGATCAATTATTTTGATGATCTGGAGCTGATTCAGGAGCAAGTATCAAAATATCAGGAGTCAGAAAAATGAGTGTATTGTTTGTAGAATATCCCAAGTGTACCACTTGCCAGAGGGCAAAAAAATGGCTGGACAACCACGGAGTTTCCTATGAAGACCGGCACATAAAGGAGAATAACCCTACAGCGGAGGAGTTAAAGATTTGGTACGAGAGAAGCGGCCTGCCACTGAAGCGTTTTTTTAACACCAGCGGGCAGATTTACCGGAGCATGGCATTAAAGGACAAGCTTCCCTCCATGAGCCAGGAGGAGCAACTGACGTTGCTGGCTACAGATGGAATGCTGGTAAAGCGGCCTCTTGTGGTGGGAGAAGATTTTGTACTGGTTGGATTCAAAGAAAAAGAGTGGGAAGAACAGCTGATCAAATAAAACAAGTGTCGTACTTGGCAGGGACGGTCTTAAGAAAGCAGGGCCAGTCCCTGTCTGTTTTCTATCGGACAGGAGGGAAAAAGGTTGACAGATGAATATAGAGAAGCGCAACAGCAGGGGGAGACAGCAGGCAGACAGTCTGGTCAGCCGACGTACCTGAATAATACCTATGAGATCACGTCTAAGGTGGCATTTTTAATCGGGGTGGGCAGAGAGATGTTCGAGCGTGAGACCACCACGTTGAAACTGGAATGGTTTCTGCGGATGCAGGAGGACCAGGCGGCCAGAAATGTACGCAATCTGTCTGTTCTGCGAACGATTTTGTTTCGCCAGTATAAGCAGATCAGCTCGGAAATCTATTTTAATATGAAAAATTTAAACAGTCTGCCCCAATATATTCCCCAGAATCTGCTTGAAGATTTAGGGAGGGATGGCATTGAGGTGGTACATGCCAACTGGCAGATTAATCAGTATCTTGTCTTTGTGAGCACAGAAATCAAAAAGCGGATTGCGGATTGCAGACACTGGTTTCCTATCTGGATTAACTGGGACTATATCCGGGAGCTGTTTGTGATTCCGAAAATCAATGAAAACCGGCAGCTAAAGAGTGTGTGGGGATACTATACCAACCATCTGGAACGGTACCCATACCAGATGTTTATCCAGTGGAAAGCCCAGAATGACGGAAATATCTTGCTAAACGATGAAAAGTTTGTAAAGGTGCTTTATGGTATTCACGGCAGGGCCTTTCAGGATCAAAATAAACTGAAGGACGCCAGCGATTATACAAAGGCCAGTATATACAGCTTTATTGAGCAGGGCGAGAATATTGCTATTGTTGTGGACTGCGAGAACGCCGACTTGTTTAAGCTCTATTCCATGCTTCAGAATCTGGAGAGATCTTATCTGGATAAGGTAAAGAAGATTATTCTTTATAATGACATTCACACTTCCACAGGCTGGAAGCTGTTAAACCGGTTTGTGCATATTACAGTAGAACACAAGATGGTAAACCGGGTGAAGAACGATAAGTCTCTGGTGGATATTAAGCTGGCGGTAGGTACCTGCAGAGAATATTATGAGAACCATATTGATTCTTTTATTTTAGTGTCTTCAGACTCCGATTACTGGGGGTTGATTACGGAGATGCCGGAGTGTCGCTTTATGGTGGTGGTGGAGTATGAGAAAAGCAGCGCATCTATTATCAATGCCATGAAAGAGAAGGATATTGCCTACTGCTATATGGATGACTTTTGTTCCAGCAATCTGGAGGCAATTCAGGCAGACGCTCTGTTGATAGAAATCCGAAGCTATCTGAAGGAACATAGTATTTCCGTAAAGGAAATGTTTCAGAAAGCCATTACCAACACCAGAGTGACCATGAATGAGAAAGAGCTGGAGCAGTTTAAAAAGCGCTATCTGTCTAAAATGAAAGTCGTGATGCGCGATGGAAAGATAGAAATTGATCTGTAAGCTCAACGTCTGTATTTGCAAATCGGAGAAATCTATAAAAATCCATAAGAAATCGAAACTTTTTCATAAAATATCGACAGGAATAGCGGTTGTTTTTGCAGAAAATATGGCCTATAATCAGTAATAGTACCAATAATGGGAAGGTACACCCTTTAGCATTTGTAGGACTTTGCAGAGACGCAGCGCTTTTTGCTGTGCCAAAAAGGCAGGAAAGGAGGGAACGGGAACAGGGGTCTTTAGAGTGCAAAAATAACGAAAAGGAGAAATTGCATATGAAATGGAAAAAAGTAGTATCTTTGACCATTGCTTTTTCTATGGTTGCGGGAACCTGCTTGCAGGCTGTCCCTGCAATGGAAGCGGAAGCAGCGCAGGAAAGCAATGTGAGCGGGGACTATTCAGACCCGTGGAACAGTACTTCTATTCCGAACATGACTCCAGTGACGGACACAAATGTGGATAAGGTGAAATTTACCCACAAGGAATGGACAGGAACACAGTACCAGGATGTGGACGGACAGACCGTGAAGGCTGCCGATGTCTATGGAATCAACAGGGAGGAAGCCACCAGCTTTAGCACCTCCAGTGTCATTTACGATTCTGTGGACCATGCCATTACAGGCGCGGTGGACTTTCAAAAAGAGCAGTCTGCTTACGTGCAATTTTTGACAGGACATGAGGAGCGTATGGCAGACTGGGAACTTGTGGTCTTACAGAATCAGGAGCTGGCTCAGGGCGATGATTATGTGGATTTTTACAAGAAGGATTATCAGGTGGACGAGCAAAAGCAATGGAAGACGGGCCTTACGCTTCCTGGAAGATGGGAAAAGGATGGGTTTGATTTCTCTATCTATACCAACACCCAGATGCCTTGGCAAAATAAATACGATTCCAATGTCAGTGTACCTCAGGCGCCCACCAATTACAATCCGGTGGGGCTCTATCGCAAGACGTTTGACGTGGATGAGAGTCTGATGGCTGCGGATGGAAGAATTTATCTGAACTTTCAAGGCGTGGAGTCCAGCTATTATGTATACGTAAACGGGAAAGAAGTAGGATACAGCGAGGATACCTACAGTCCCCACAGTTTTGATATCACCGATTATCTGACTGAGAACGGAAAAGACAATCTGTTGGCTGTGGAGGTACATAAGTTCTGTGACGGTACTTGGATGGAAGATCAGGATATGTATTATGATGGCGGTATTTTCCGGGATATTTACCTGTATTCCGCTCCGCTGGTTCATATTCAGGACTATTTTGTGACCACAGACCTGGATGAAAATTATGAAAATGCTACTATGAATCTGGAAGTGACTGTGGCGAATGCTTCTGATGCGCCAGCTTCCGGCTACGCAGTAGATGTTCGTTTGTATGACGAAGAAAAGCAGATGTTTGTCAATGATTTTACTATAGATTTGGACGACGTTCCCGCGGCTTCAGAAGAAAGAGAAGGAACGGCTACAGCTTCCGGTTCTAAACTGGTTCTTGCCCCGGAGCTTTGGTCTGCGGAGACTCCTAATCTGTATACCCTTGTGCTTTCCTTATACAATAAAGAAAGCGGAGCGTATATGGGCAGTATGTCCCAGCAGCTGGGCTTCCGTGAAATCGAATTTACAAGCACACAGGTGGACGAAAACGGAAATAAAATCACGACAGATGCGGAATATCAGCCAATCACTATTAACGGGAAACGCATTCTGCTGAAAGGAACGAATCGTCACGACACGGATCCCATATACGGCAAGTATCAATCCAGAGAGGTACTGGAAGAAGATGTGACTATCATGAAACAGTACAACCTGAACGCGGTTCGTACTTCCCACTACAGCAACGATGATTATCTCTATTATCTGTGCGATAAATATGGACTGTATATGATGGGGGAGACAAACCTGGAATCCCATGCGATCATGAGCAATCAAAGTGCCCAAGCTAATTTTAAGAATTTGGCTATGGATCGTACCATCACAGCTTTCCAACGTCTGAAAAACAGTACGGCTATTGTGATGTGGTCCATCGGAAACGAGAACTATTATAATTACAATAAAGACAGTGCGGATGGTATGTTCTACGACCTGATTTGGTACTTTAAGGATCATGACAAAACCCGGCCGGTACACAGCGAGGGTGATAATGACCAAAATGGCGTGGACATGGGAAGTAACATGTATCCCTCCGTATCTCTGGTACAAAGCTGGGCCAGCAGAAACATGCCCTATGTGCTCTGTGAATACGACCACGCCATGGGAAACGCCGTGGGAAATTTGAAAGAGTACTGGGACGCTATCCGAAGCCATGACAATATGCTGGGCGGTTTTATCTGGGATTGGGTGGAGCAGGCCAGAATGATCAGCCTGGATTCTCTGCCCCAGACTTACACGGTGACTGAGAAGAGTAATGCAAAGGTAACAGGAAGCGCGCATGTCTCAGCGCTGTATGATGTGACAGATGAAAAGGCACTTTCCACGAAAAGTGCAGAAGGGTACGCTCTCTTCGATGACAGCTCTTACAATCAGCAGCTGTCCGGCAGCGGAAAAGCCTTTACGGTAGAAGTTATCTGCAAGCCTAATTCCCTGAGCGGCGATCAGGTGCTGGCTTCCAAAGGAGACAGACAGTTTGCCTTAAAGACCAACAGCACCAGACAGCTGGAGTTCTTTGCCTATACCAACAACAATTGGAATTCTGTGACCGTAGATATCCCGGAGGATTGGGTTGGAAACTGGCATCAGGTAGTGGCTGTTTACAATCAAGGCTCCGTACAGATCTATTACGACGGCAGACTTCTGACAAGTGGAAACACCAATTCTTATGTGGATGCAAGCAGTACCAGCCTTGGCATCGGCTGTAGCATTGATAATGGAAGGACTTTTGACGGAGAAATCTCTCTGGGTCGTATTTATTCGAAGGCTTTGAGCCTGGAAGAGGTACAGGGCCAGAACAGTGCAACTCCGGCGATTACCGCAGATTCCGATGACGTTCTGCTGTGGGTGGATTTCACGAATCTGCAGGAATCAGAAGAACAGCCCTATGATTACTATGCAGAAGAGGACGCGCACAAGAACCTCTACGCAGATGAGATTCCAGGCCATTTCTACGGCTATGGCGGAGACAGCGGAGAGAGCCCCAACGATGGCAATTTCTGTGTAAATGGACTGGTTTCTCCGGACAGACAAGTACAGCCGGAACTCTATGAAGTAAAATATCAGTATCAGAGTGTATGGTTTGACGCTACCGATTCCCAGCTTCTGGCAGGCAAGGTGGAAGCTTATAATGAAAATAACTTCTTAAACCTGAATGACTTTGACGTATACTGGACTCTTTACGAGGACGATAAGGCCATCGGGGAAGGCAAGCTTACGGATGAGCAGGCGGACCTGCCCGGAACGGAAACGAGAAATCTGGCCATTCCTTATTTGGAGAAGCTTCCACAGACCAAGAAGGCAGGAGCGGAGTATTACCTGAACCTGTCCGTTCGGCTAAAAGAGGACACCCTCTGGGCAGATGCCGGATATGAGGTGGCCTATGAGCAGTTCCAGCTTCCGGTGGAAGTGGAGAAGGTGACAAAGGATATTAACACCCAGGGTGTTACCGTAAATGAGGATGGAGAAGAGGCCGTGACTGTAACTGGTACGGACTTTAGCTTCCAAATCAATAAGGCAACGGGAACCATGGAAAACTATACCTACAAGGGAGAAGTTCTCTTGCAGGAAGGGCCTGTGCCAAACTATTGGAGAGGCCTTTTGGACAATGACAATGGAAACTATGACGGCAATTGGAAAACCGTAACGGATGGAATAGAAGCAGGGGCCATCACGGTGGGAGAAAACGAAGAGGGTCAGAAGACTATCACAGTAGATTTGTACTTCCCAAATGCGCCTGCTATGACGCAGCAAATGGTATATACGATTGATGGAAGCGGTGCTGTGACCTTGAGTACCACCGTGGATGCAACCGGTACGGGGCTGGGACGTTATCTGCGTATCGGAACCTGTCTGGAATTGCCTGAAGGATATGAGAATGTAACATGGTATGGCAACGGTCCGGTTGAGTCTATGAGTGACAGAAAGAGCTTTGCTGTGACCGGACGATTTGAAAGTACAGTAGATGAATTGTACTTCCCCTATTTGGAAGCCCAGGATACAGGTACTCTCACAGATGTAAAATGGATTACCGTGACAAATCCAGAGGTAGACAATGCTATGGCCATTGCCGCAACCGATACGGTGGAGGCAAGCGCCCTGCACTTTACCGCAGATGATCTGGATCAGGCTGCGCATCCGTATCAGCTTACGAAGCTAAAAGAGACGATCCTTTCTGTGAACTATGGCTCCCAGGGAACCGGGAATGCAAGCTGCGGACCAGATACGTTGAGTGCTTATTTGATTCCCAATGATAGGGCATATTCCTATGAGTATACCATGATCCCCTATACAACAGGGGAGGACGTGACCGAAGTCACCCGCCCATACCGTACCGTGGCCTCTGTTTCCGAGGAAGAGATTATCGAGGCAGCCGCAAGAGAATTGGCAGAGCAGATTGACGGTATTGTGGTAACAAATGCAGACCAGAAGGAAGAATTGGAGAAGCTGGAAGAAGCATATGAGGATCTTCCGGATGAGGCCAAGCAGATCGTAACTCAACAGCGCTTTGAGAAGCTGCAGGAGGCTATGGAACTGGCAGATCAGCTGGCAGTCTCAGAGGAGGCCAAGGTGCTGGTAAAGGATCAGAGTAAAAATGCATTTGACCTGGATGTAAACGCGCAGTCTACCATGTCCATGGGATATGACACGGACATGGGCACCAGCGTACTCAACGGATATTTTGCCGTGAACAACGAAGGCGCCACGAAATTGTTCAGCGATAAGATTAGCGGAACCCAAGGCTTTACCATTGAGGCAGATATCAACCCTAATGGAGTGGGGGCCAGCGGCTCAGACTACAATATGATTGCTGCCAAGGGTGATCACAGTATGGCATTTCGAGTTTCAGAGAATGTCATCTACTTCTTTATTTATAACGGTTCAGACTGGAAGATTGCAAGATCCAGACAACTGACCTCTGAGGAGCTAAGTTCCTGGCTGCACGTGGCAGGCATTTATGAGAATGGGAACCTGTCTGTATATTTGGAAGGGGAAGAACTGGCAACGGTAAGCGGAGTCGGCTCAGTTGCGTCATCGGATTATCCGCTTGGAATCGGCTATTGCCCCGAGACAGGAAGGACCACAAGCTGCTCCATTAGAAACATTCGCTTCTACTCCAAAGCACTGACTAAAGAAGAGTTGGACAACAGGGCCTATGGACCTGATGATGAGAGCGTGGAGCTTTGGTATGATTTCGATGAGCTTGTATATGAGGGGATAGAAGATGAGACGGCAGTGGAGAACCTGCGGGCATATACCACGTCGTTAGACCTGGAAAGCGGGGATACGGCACAGCTTAGAGTAGAGCCTGTTCCCTATTATGCAGCGGCAGACCTTGTTTATAGCTCCAGCGACGAAGAAATTGCTGCCGTTAATCAACAGGGCATGGTAACAGCAGGAACTAAGATAGGGGAAGCTACCATCACTGTGGCAGTGGAGGGTCAGGAAGATGTAAAGGTTGAGATACCGGTGACAGTGAAAGAAAAGGCTGTTGAGATCACGGAAATCGATGTTTCAGCCACCAACCTGAATCTGTTTGTAAAAGATACCTATGAGATCAACGCAAAGGTACTTCCGGAGGATACTACAGAATCCAAAGAAGTAAGCTACCGCACAGATAACGAAGCCGTGGCAACGGTAAGCCAGGATGGCGTGATCACAGCGGTGGGAAGCGGTGAAGCCAATATTACGGTGGCCAGCGTGGTTCGCCCGGAAATTACCGCAACCATCCAGGTTACCGTAAGTGAACGTACTGTTGAGATCACAGGAATCGCACTGGCAGAGGATAGCAAGACTTTAACGACAGGCGAATCTTATACGATCAGCGCTACCGTACTTCCGGTGGATGCCACAGAGTCTAAGGAGCTGACCTATCGCTCCAGCAACGAGGCAGTGGCGGCAGTGACAGAGACAGGAGTGGTAACAGCCAGAGCGGCCGGAACGGCAATCATTACGGTGGCCAGCAAGGTACACCAGAATATTTCTGCTGATATGACCATTACAGTAAATGCTCCCCAGGCAGTACCGGTAACGGGGATCCAACTGACAGAAGTCATTAAGACGTTACATGCGGGGGAAACCTATCGGATTGCAGCGTCCGTACTTCCGGCTAATACCACAGAGTCAAAAGAGCTGTTGTATCGTTCCGGAGATGAAACCATTGCAACGGTAGACGCCTCAGGTCTGGTAACCGCTAAGGCAACCGGCACGGTAACCATAGTGGTATCCAGCAAAGCCAACCCCAGCATTGCCTCTAATGTGATTATTATGGTAAAGGCAAACGAAAAACCGCAGCCTGTGTCTGTAACCGGCGTGAAGTTTGCCAAGAAGACGGCCACCGTTTCTGTGGGAAGCAAGATCACAAGAAAGGCGTCTCTGCTCCCGACAGGAGCCAGCGGAACCGTCTCCTATGCATCCAGCAATAAGAAAGTAGCTGCTGTAAGCAGCACCGGTATTGTTACCGGCAAAAAAGTAGGAACAGCCAAGATTACGGCCACCTGCAATGGGAAGACTGCCGTGTACACAGTTAAGGTGGTTCCTAAGAAGGTAAAACTGACAAAGGCGATCTCGAAGAAGGGAGCTGTCCTGACCCTGAAATGGAGAAGGGACAGGAAGGTAAATGGCTATGAAATCCAGGTATCTTATAAAAAGAACAGCTGGAAGAAAGCCAAGAAGTATACGGTAAAGAAGTCTAAGATTACCAGCAGGACACTGAAGCTGAAAGCAAAGAAGAATGCATATGTAAGAATTCGCTCCTTTAAGAAAGCAGGAGGAAAGAAGTACTACAGTCCGTATACTGTAAAACGCGTAAAGATCAGAAAATAGCAGGATATGGGGGCAGGACCTTTGGGCCCTGCCCCCTGTCTGTAATGAGAAAGCAGGTTGACAGAAAAAGATTCTTTTGTTAAGATAGGAAAAAACAGAGAGGAGAAAAAGAAGGATGATGATTTCTTGCTAATTTGTTGGATCCGATTATTGGATTTGCAGGCAGCGTGCAATGCCTGTTTTGGTGTGCCACAATTGCAGGAAAATCATTCCATTCTTTTGTCTCTCAGAGTGTCAGATAGAGTTCAGAGGAACTCTGAAGCAAGCTGCTTCTGTGCCGCAGGAATGGATGTTCCTGCGGTTTTTTGGTATACCTCCGGCATGGGAAGACGAAAAACGGGCTTATGACCCAGTGTTTACAAATTGGAGGTGAGAAAGTAAGATGTCGTGGATTTGTGTTGCGGATTTGACCTTTGGCTATGAGGACTCCTATGAGGATCTCTTTCAGCACGTATCTTTTCAAATGGATACGGACTGGAAGTTGGGGCTTGTGGGAAGAAATGGAAGAGGAAAAACCACGTTCTTAAAATTATTATGCGGGGAGTATGCATACAGTGGGTCTATCACGGCCAATGTGGAGATGACATACTTTCCTTATCCGGTGAAGGATCCTTCACGCACCGTTCTGGAGATCCTGGAGGAGGATATGCCGGAGGTGGAGATCTGGAAATTTTACCGGGAAATCCGGCTGCTGGACGTGGGAGAGGAAGTAGTATATCTTCCCTTTGAGAGTTTAAGCAGCGGGGAGAAGACGAAGGTTCTGCTGGCAGCGCTTTTTATCAGAGAAAATCGTTTTTTGCTGTTAGATGAACCGACCAATCATTTAGACCAGGGGGCTAGAGAGAAGGTCGGAGAATACCTGGAAAAGAAAAAGGGATTTATCCTGGTTTCCCATGACAGGAAGCTCCTGGACCAGGTGACAGATCATACGTTGGCCATAAACAGGACAGAGATCCAGGTACAGAAAGGAAACTTTTCATCCTGGTACGCAAACAAGGAAGCCCGGGATCAGATGGAACTGGCCAGAAATGAGAGACTGAAAGAGGATATCCGGCGTCTGAAGCAGGCGGCCAGGCAGGCATCTGACTGGTCAGACCGGGTGGAAAAAACCAAATATGGACAGAAAATCGGTGGGTTAAAGCCAGATCGGGGCGCCATTGGACATAAGGCAGCTAAGATGATGAAGAGGGCCAAAACCCTGGAGCAACGCAAGCAAAAGGCAGTGGGGGAAAAAAGCAGTCTTTTGAGGGACGTAGAAACCGCAGAGGATCTGAAACTGTATCCCAAAAATTATCGTAAGGAAACTTTACTTACGGTACGGGACTTGTCTTTGGAATACGGAGACAAAATGGTGTTCGAACATGTAAGCTTTCAGGTTCGGCGCCAAGACCGTATCTGTCTGAGAGGAAAAAATGGGTGCGGAAAGTCCAGCATCCTAAAGAGGGCACTGGGGATGCCAGTTCCCTGCACAGGGGTAATAGAGACAGGATCAGGGCTGCTGATTTCTTATGTGCCGCAGGATACCAATCAACTGAAGGGAAGACTGGAAGATTACGCGAAAGAGCTGGGGGTGGAGGAAGCTCTGTTTAAGTCCATGCTGCGAAAACTGGATTTTGAGCGGGAACAGTTTGGAAAAGAAATGCATAAGTTCAGCGAAGGGCAGAAGAAAAAGGTTTTGCTGGCGGGAAGTTTGTGTCAAAAAGCCCATTTGTATATCTGGGATGAGCCTTTAAATTATGTGGATGTGCTCTCGCGTATTCAGATAGAACATTTGATTCTGGAGTTTAGGCCAACACTTTTATTTGTGGAGCACGACACGGTGTTTCAGGAGAACATTGCCACTGGTTTTGTGGAATTATAGGCAAAAAGAACGGGAACAGGATTGGACATTTGGGTGGGAATGTGATATCCTGTATACTCAGTGGAGCGGTTTCGAGAGAGGAACATGCAGGTAAGAAAAGGAAGTGAGAAGAGCATGTACGATAAGCTCACCGAGAGCGACATTAAAAAGATGCAGGAAGAGATTGATTACCGGAAACTGGTGGTACGCAAAGAGGCCCTAGAAGCAGTGAAAGAGGCGAGAGCCCATGGGGATTTGAGTGAAAACTTTGAATATCATGCGGCTAAAAAAGATAAAAACAGGAATGAGAGCCGTATTCGCTACCTGGAACGGATGATCAAGACCGCCCAGGTGGTAAGCGACACGTCCAAATCCGATGAAATTGGGCTGAACAATACCGTGGATGTATATTTTGAAGATGAGGATGAGACAGAAACGTATCGTCTGGTGACTACAATCCGGGGCAATTCTCTAAAAGGTTTGATCAGTATAGATTCTCCTATGGGAAAGGCACTGCTTGGACATAAGGAAGGAGAACGGGTTTATGTAAAGATTCGGGAAGACGCCGGATATTACGTTCAGATCAAAGCCATTCGAAAGACTGAGGATGACAGCCAGGACAAAATAAGAAGCTTCTAAAAAACTATCCCCCCTACCGGCTTGCGGGCCGGCAGGGGGGATGTTATAATTTTCACAATTCGCAGACTTAGGCGAAAAAAGGCGCAGGCCAAAAAACGAGAGAGGAACGGAAAACGATGAGAAAAAGACTATTCGCAATTCTGTGCGTCTGTTCTCTGGCAGCAGGGCTGTTGGCAGGCTGCAACGGAAAAAACGAACAGGAGAAACCCCAGGAAACCACACAGAAGGAGTCTGTTCAGACGGAGTCCCAGGATTCAGTGGTGGTCACTATGCCCACTACCTCAGAGCCAGAGGCAGGCTTTGATCCAGCTTATGGATGGGGGGCAGGAGAGCACGTACATGAGCCACTGATCCAGAGTACGCTGACTACCACCACCACAGATCTGGAGATTGGCAAGGATTTGGCTACAGATTACAGCGTCAGTGAGGACGGTCTGACCTGGACCGTAACAATCCGCGATGATGTTACCTTTACAGATGGAGAACCGCTGACCGCCAGGGATGTGGCTTTTACCTATAATAATGTGAAGAAAAACAGCAGTGTCAATGATTTTACCATGTTAAAAGAAGCTGTGGCGGTGGATGACACGACCGTGGAATTTCATATGGAAACTCCCTTTTCCATTTGGCCCTATACCATGGCCATTGTGGGAATTGTACCGGAACATGCTTACGATGAAACCTATGGGCAGCATCCTATCGGTTCCGGAAGATACATGATGAAGCAGTGGGATAAGGGGCAGCAGGTGATTTTCGAAGCCAATCCTGATTACTACGGAGAGGAGCCAAAGATCAAAAAAGTGACGGTATTGTTTATGGAGGAGGATGCCGCTTTGGCCGCGGCCATGGCAGGCCAGGTGGATGTGGCCCATACGGCAGCTTCCTATGCGGATCAGCCGATAGACGGTTATCAGCTTTTATCGGTGGCCTCTGTGGACAACCGGGGCTTTAATCTGCCGGCTATTAAGGAGCAACAGATGGACGGACTGACGGTGGGAAATGACGTGACTTCTGATCTCGCCATAAGAAGAGCCATTAACATCGGTTTGGACAGACAGGAAATGATAGATAATGTGCTAAACGGCCATGGAACCCCGGCCTATAGCGTTTGTGATCAGATGCCCTGGTATAATGAGCAGGCCCAGGTGGAATACGATCCGGAACAGGCGAAAGCCATCTTAGAGGAGGCTGGATGGATAGAAGGAGAAGACGGAATCCGAGCCAAAGATGGAGTCAGAGCTTCTTTCACGCTGATGTTTCATCCGGAAGATTCGGTAAGACAGGCCCTGGCTGAGGATACCAAGAATCAGTTACAGGAGATCGGCATCGAGGTGATCACGGAAGGGGCAGGTTGGGACGTGGCCTATGACAGGGCGCAGTCCCAGGCTCTGATGTGGGGGTGGGGGGCGCATACACCCATGGAACTTTACAATATCTACCATAGTGCAGGAGAACAGGGACTGGCTCAGTATTCCCCCTATGCCAATGAGACTGTGGATCAGTATATGGATGCGGCCTTAAAAAGCAATGATCTGGAAGAGTCTTATGAACTTTGGCAAAAGGCCCAGTGGGATGGAACCACGGGTGTGACCCAGCAGGGAGATATCCCTTGGATCTGGCTGTGTAATGTGGATCATCTTTACTTTGTAAGGGACGGACTTCAGGTGGCAGAGCAAAAGATTCATCCGCACGGTCATGGATGGTCTATTGTCAATAATGTGGATCAGTGGGAATGGAGTAAGGAACATTGAGAAAAGTTGCAGGATATATTGGGAAAAACTTCATCCGGATGGTGATTTTACTGGTAGCAGTCAGCATCGTCACCTTTGTCTTGGTTTCCGCTTCCCCCATTGATCCGCTGCAAGCCAACGTGGGTCAGGCAGCCCTTGGAACCATGAGCCAGGAACAAAAAGAGAAGCTGGAAGCATACTGGGGAGTAAATACGCCGCCGGTTCAGCGATATGCAAACTGGGCAAAGGGTGTGCTGAAAGGAGACATGGGAGAATCCCTGTTATACCGACAGCCGGTGATGCAGGTCATAGGCGTGAAGCTGGCCAATTCTTTGTTTTTGATGGTTATTGCGTGGATACTCTCAGGCCTTTTCGGACTTTTCCTGGGGGTGATTGCCGGAGCCTTCCGGGGAAGCATCCTGGATAAAGGAGTGAAAGGGTATTGCCTTTTGATTGCCAGTACTCCCGTCTTTTGGCTGGCACTGTTGTTGCTTTTAATCTTCGGGGTATGGCTGAAGGTGCTTCCCATAGGCCTGAGCGTGCCCATTGGTGTGGAGGCCAGCGGCGTGACCTTTTTAGACCGGGTCTCCCACGCCATCTTGCCGGCGGTGACCCTGAGTATCACGGGGGTGGCCAACATTGCCCTCCACACCAGAGAAAAAATGATTGATGTGATGGAGAGCGAATATGTGTTGTTTGCCAAGGCCAGAGGGGAGAAGACTGTTAGTATTATACGCAGGCATGGACTTCGTAATATTTTGCTGCCCGCCATGACTCTGCAGTTTGCCTCCATCAGCGAGATTATCGGTGGCTCTGTGCTGGTAGAGCAGGTCTTCTCCTATCCGGGACTTGGCCAGGCAGCTGTGGCAGCCGGGACGGGAAGCGATGTGCCTTTACTGATGGGAATTACCCTGATCACAGCGGCGATCGTCTTTCTTGGAAACTTTGTAGCGAACAGTCTGTACGGGCTCATTGATCCCAGGATGAGAAGAGGAGGGAAGGGCTTATGAGACGAAGAAATGAGCGCTTTCGCATCCTGGTAAGGATCGCCGTAACCCTGGCATTCTTAGCATTGGTGACGGTAGGTGGAATTTTGTGTTATGATGGGGCATTGGTGACAGATTTTTCCAGGAAAAATTTACAGCCCTGTCTGGAATATCTTTTTGGGACGGACTGGCTTGGCAGAAATATGTTGTATCGTACCTTAACGGGACTTTCCATGAGTATTTTAATCGGTGTGGCGGCTGCCTTTATCAGTGCCGTTATCGCCCTGTTTCTGGGGATTATGGCAGCTACCCTGGGGAAAAAGGCAGACAGCCTGATCTGTGGCTGCATTGATATGGTGATGGGGATCCCCCATATACTGCTGCTGATTTTAATTTCCTTTGCCATGGGGAAGGGACTGAAAGGCGTGGTGGTGGGCGTGGCGCTCTCCCACTGGCCATCCCTGGCAAGAGTAATTCGGGCAGAGGTATTGCAGCTGAAGGAGAGTCCATATATTCAGATCGCAGGAAAGTTGGGGCAGAGCAAGTGGAAGATTGCCGTAAAGCACATGGTGCCCCATCTGGCTCCCCAGTTCATTGTGGGGCTGATTCTTTTGTTTCCCCATGCCATTTTACACGAGGCCAGTATTACCTTTTTAGGTTTTGGCCTTTCTTCAGAGCAGCCGGCAGTTGGGATTATCCTGTCTGAAAGTATGAAATATCTGATCACGGGGAAGTGGTGGTTGGCTGTTTTTCCGGGACTGATGCTGGTGCTCACCGTCGTGCTGTTTGACCGGCTGGGCAACTCATTGAGAAGATTGCTGGACCCGTCCAGTGCCCATGAATAGGAGGCCCATATGAGCTGTTTAGATAAAAGACATATTTTGGAAATCGAGAATCTCTCCGTAACCTTTCGTCAATATGAAGGCGGACTTCGTCAGACGGAGCTTCCCGTGATCTCAGATTTAAATGTATCCGTTCATGAGGGAGAGATTGTAGCCGTGGTAGGCGCCAGCGGTTCCGGGAAAAGCCTTTTAGCCCATGCGGTTATGGGAGTATTGCCCCGAAATGCCAGGATGGAGGGAGAAATCTATTACAACGAGGAACTTCTGACCGAAGAACGCTTAAAGAAACTGCGGGGAAGGGAAATTGCCCTGGTTCCCCAGAGCGTAAATTATCTGGATCCGTTGATGAAGGTGGGAAAGCAGGTGGCCGGACAGGAGGGCAGTAAAGCTATCCGCAGAAAAGTCAGAGGATTGTTTCACAAGTATGGCCTGGAGGACGAAGTGCTGGGGCTTTATCCGTTTGAGTGTTCCGGGGGAATGAGCAGGCGGATTCTTCTGGCCACTGCCCTGACTGGGGGAGCCAATCTGATCATTGCAGATGAGCCTACGCCGGGACTTCAGCTGGAGCTTGCCAAGCAGGCCATGCAGGACTTTCGAACCTTTGCAGATCAGGGGAAAGGCGTGCTTTTGATCACCCATGATATTGAACTGGCCCTGGAGGTGGCAGACCGGATCGCCGTTTTTTACGCCGGAACTACCGTGGAAGAGGCAAAGGTGGAGGACTTTTCCAGCGAGAAAACGCTTCGTCACCCCTACACAAAAGCGCTTTGGAGAGCTATGCCCAAGAACGGCTTTCAGAGCATACCCGGAACACAGCCCTATGTGAAAGACATGCCTAAAGGCTGTCCCTTTGGCCCCAGGTGCGAACTGTTTGATGAGGAGTGCACCGGAAAGATTCCTGTTCAGGTGGTCAATTGCGGTACCGTGCGCTGTGTGAAATGTCATGGAAAGGAGGGACACCGACATTGAAACTGGAGGCAAGAAACATTTACTTTACGTATCCTGGGAGTAAAGAGCCGGTGCTGGAGGATGTGAGCCTGGTATTGGAAAGCAATCAGCGCCTTGGACTTCTGGGACCCAGTGGACTTGGGAAAACCACTCTGGCTAAAATCCTGGCCGGATACGAGAAGCCGGATACCGGAGAAGTTTTACTGGACGGGGCTCCTCTTGCCGCAAAAGGTTACTGTCCGGTGCAGATGATCTGGCAACATCCGGAACGATCGGTAAATCCCAGACTGAAAATGAAAGAGGTTCTTGCGGAAGGGGACCGGATACCGGAGCGGATTATACAAAAGCTTGGAATTGAGAGAGACTGGCTGGAGCGCTATCCTCAGGAACTGTCCGGAGGAGAGATGCAGAGATTTTGTATTGCCCGGGCTCTTGGAGAACGAACCAGGTTTTTGATTGCCGATGAGATCAGCACCATGTTGGATCTGATTACCCAAAGCCAGATTTGGAATTTCCTTATAGAAGAGGTGCGGGAAAGAACGATTGGCCTTCTTGTGATCAGCCATAGCCAGGAACTTTTGGATTATGTCTGCACCAAACAGACTCATTTGCAGTAGCCTTAGGGAGTCTGAAACAAAGGAAGATTAGGCGGAAAGTAGGTAAATACAAAGAAACACACCCCCAAGATCAGGCAGAGCGCAAGAGGAAGAAAAATGCCCTGTTTTTGTTTTTCGCCTGTGGCGAGAGAACCGGCTACAACAAAAGAAAAAAGGACGCTGATAAAATAAATAGCCAGGTCGATGGCCAGTACAGAATGGCCAAGAAAGGCAGTGTAGGCATAAAATAGGATTGGTATAAGCAGACTGCCGGCTAGCGTTCCATACAGATACCCGGATAGAAAGCGGGGATTTTCCCGGAGCCCCCCCCTGCAAAAGAGAAGCAGATAAAGGAGCATGGGAAAGAACAGAAGCTTGATATGCTCCCATACGGATTCATTTACCGGGGCAAAGAGTCCAACAATGGGATTTTGTCCTGACCAGTCATAAAAAAAGTGCATCAGGGAACCCAATATTGAGACGAACAGAATTCCCCCAACCATTGTCTTTTTCATCATCAACATCACCCTTTTTAAGGATATGCAGCAGGGCCGGAGGATATTCTTAAGTTTTTCATAAGTGGATTGACAGTCCAGGGAAAAAATGCTACATTGTTTCCAAGCAATATAAGGGAGTAGCCAAACACAATTGTGTATTTGAAATCGTCACCCGATGCCGGAGGCATCCGTATCAAATGAGATGTGCAAGACTTTTATTGTGACAGAGATGTCATGATAAGAGTCTTTTTTAAATGGTAAAGGAGAAGCATATGAGTGAGAAAACTGAGGAAATCGAAATCAGAGAAGCCATTGCCGCGGGAAGAAAGACGTTATATTATCTGGAAAACGCGCAGGAAAGCTTATCGAAAGCCAAGAACTGGGGCACCTGGGACATGCTGGGAGGAGGCTTTTTTGCAGGGATGATGAAACATTCCAAGCTGGAAGACGCGCAGGATGCTGTGGAACAGGCAAGATCTGAGATGCGAAATTTTCAAAGGGAGTTAAAAGACGTAGATCGCGCCCTGGAATTTCAGGTAGATGTGCAGGGGTTTTTGCTGTTTGCCGATTTTTTCTTCGATGGTATTGTGGCAGACTGGCTGGTGCAGAGTAAAATATCAGAGGCGGCAGAACAGGTAGAGGAAGCCATAGTTTTGGTAAACGAATTGCTGGAGGACCTGGAACGGATGCGAGATTAGTCTTTTGTCAATATTTTTGAAAAAAATACTTGCAATTTAAAAATTCTGTGTTATATTAGTTATAGAACAAATGAAATGTTCTGTCCTGTAACCAGGAAATATCAAGATGAGGAGGGCTGGTTATGAACATTAACAAATTTACGCAGAAATCCATGCAGGCAGTAAATGACCTGGAAAAAATCGCATATGAATACGGAAACCAGGAAGTGGAGCAGGAGCATCTGCTTTACAGTCTGCTGAATCAGGAAGACAGCCTGATTCTGAAGCTGATTGAGAAGATGGAAATCAACAAAGAGCATTTTGCCAAAAATCTGGACAATGCTTTAAATAAAAGAACCAAGGTGTCCGGTGGGCAGCTTTATATTGGGCAGCACCTGAATAAGGTACTGGTGAGCGCAGAGGATGAGGCAAAGGCCATGGGTGATGAATATGTGTCTGTGGAACACCTATTCCTGGCCATGATACGGTATCCGAACGAGGGAATCAAAGCCCTTTTCAAGGAGTACGGGATCACCAGAGAACGATTTTTACAGGCATTGTCCACGGTCAGAGGAAATCAGAGAGTGGTCAGTGACAATCCTGAGGCGACCTATGATACGCTGAACAAATATGGCCAGGATCTGGTGGAGAAGGCCAAAAATCAGAAACTGGACCCCGTAATCGGAAGAGACGC
>CABSEG010000006.1 GCA_902476645.1 uncultured Lachnospiraceae bacterium
TCCTTGTAATCGATCTCGTTGTTCTCTTTTCCACAGAACACGCAAACTTTCTTTCTTCTACGTCCGCCTCTTCTCTTCATAGGAGAATCGCTTCTGTCGCCTTTATTATAAGCCATGTGGTATTACCTCCTTTACACCATTTTGTTTACAGATCGGTCATTTTTCCGGACTTACTCTCGTCCGTGTGCACTCTAATTAAACGGAAGCTCCTCGTCTATTCCATCCGGAATGTTCATGAAGCCATCCCCTGCCGCTGCACTGGGTTCCGGCTTGGAATAAGACTGCTGCTGCTGATATCCGCCTGCATCATAGCTGTTTGACTGAGAAGCGGCCTTGCTCTCCGCAAACTCCTGGTCTTCCACCACCACATCCGTGGTATAAACCTTCTGACCGTCCCTGTTGGTATAACTTCCTGTCTGAATCCTTCCAGTTACAACGATCTTTAAGCCCTGACGAAAATATTTCTCAGCGAACTCTGCGCTTCTTCCAAATGCCACACAACTGATAAAATCTGCGGTAGCATCGTTATCCCGCTTAAATCTCCGGTCCACTGCCAGCGTATATCTGGCAATCGCCATAGAATTTTCTCCTGCGGAATACCGAATATCAGGATCTCTTGTCAGTCGCCCCATTAAAATGACTTTGTTCATACTTTCTCCTCTTCTCTATCTATGCATCCTGTCTAACGCACAGATATCTGATGACATTTTCCATGATACGGATATGTCTCTCCAGCTCTGCCGGGCATGCTGCGTCAGCTTCAAACTGGATGAAGTAGTAAAATCCTTCTCTCATTTTCTGAATCTCATAAGCCAGTCTCTTCTTGCCCCACTCGTCCACGTTGGTAATGGTTCCGCCGTAGCGGGTGATGTAGCCTTTTACCTTTTCGATGGTGGCAAGTCTCTCATCATCTTCAATCTTTGCGTTGACAACAACGGCTAACTCGTACTTGTTCATGCTCTTCGCACCTCCTTATGGTCTCTGGCTCCCTGACCACGCAGGGAACAAGGAATAAAATAATATATCACGAAGCATTATGATAGCATAAATTTCCTTTGGAATCAAGTGTTTTTGCGCTATTTCCTGTTTTTCTGCGCATTCGTCTTCCATACGGTCCTTTACTCCAGTTCAAACGCTCCTGTATACAGCTGATAGTACTTTCCTCTCTCGCTGATTAGCTTCTCATGGCTTCCTCTCTCAATGATTCTGCCCTGCTCCAACACCATAATCACATCGGAATTGCGGACCGTGGAGAGACGATGGGCAATCACAAACACCGTCCTGCCCTTCATCAGCCCATCCATACCCTTCTGTACAATGGCCTCAGTTCTGGTATCAATAGAGGAAGTAGCCTCATCCAGGATCATAACCGGCGGGTCTGCCACAGCAGCCCTGGCAATAGCAATCAACTGTCTCTGACCTTGGGAAAGGCTTCCTCCATTCCCGGTGATCACAGTCTGGTAACCGTCGGGAAGGCGCCGTATAAAGTCGTCGGCATTGGCCAGCTTAGCCGCTTTGTAAACTTCCTCCTCCGTGGCATCCAGCTTTCCATAGCGAAGGTTTTCCATGACTGTTCCGTTAAACAGCCTGGTGTCCTGCAGCACAATGCCCAGAGAACGGCGCAGATCCGCCTTCTTAATCTTATTAATATTGATATTATCGTATCGGATCTTTCCGTCCGCTAGATCGTAAAAGCGATTGATCAGATTGGTGATCGTAGTCTTTCCGGCTCCCGTGGAACCCACAAAGGCCACCTTCTGTCCTGGTTCTGCGTAAAGAGTGATATTATGAAGTACAATCTTATCCGGGTTATACCCAAAGTCTACGTCAAAGAAACGTACCTCTCCCTTCATTTCTGTATAGGTCAGAGTGCCGTCTCCGTGAGGATGCTTCCAGGCCCACAGTCCGGTGCGCTCCTTGCTCTCCTGCAAGTTGCCCTGCTCATCCCGAATTGCGTTTACCAATGTTACATAGCCGTCATCCACCTCCGGCTCTTCATCCATCAGTCGGAAAATACGCTCTGCACCTGCCAGAGCCATAACTACCATGTTTAACTGGTTGGAAATCTGACTGATCGGGTTCATAAAGCTTTTGCTCAGCTGCAGAAAAGTGGCAATGGCTCCCAGGGTCAAACCACCAATACCGCCGATGGCCATGGAACCTCCCAACACCGCAATCAGCACATACTGTAGATTTCCCAGGTTGAACATAATGGGCATCAGAATATTAGCAAAACCATTTGCCTGGGTGGCATCTCTGCACAGTGCCTCATTCTTCTCGTCAAAGCCTTCCTTTGCCTTTTCCTCATGACAGAAAACTTTAATGACCTTCTGACCATTCATCATTTCTTCAATATAGCCGTTGAGATCTCCCAGCGCCTGCTGCTGACGAATAAAATAATAACCGCTCTTGCCGGCTACCTTACCTGTCACCTGCAACATGATAAATACAAAGACAAGAACAAACAACGTAAGCTGCCAACTGGTGGCCAGCATAGCAAAAAATACCGAGATAATCGTAACCAGAGAGGCAAACATCTGAGGAATACTCTGGGCAATCATCTGTCTTAAAGTATCCGTGTCATTGGTATAATGGCTCATTACATCCCCATGGGTATGGGTGTCAAAATAACGAATGGGAAGTGTTTGCATGTGGGCAAACATTTGATCCCGGATGGCTTTTAATACCCCCTGAGCAATAGCTACCATCAGACGGTTATACAGAAAGGTAGCCGTCACTCCGCCCAGATAGATACACCCCATAATCATCAGAGAGCGCAGCAGCGGGCCAAATACCGGCGTAGCCTGAAGCAGCAAGGGGGTGATGTAATCGTCAATCAAAGTCTGCAGATACAAAGAGCTGGCTACATTTGTCAGCGAACTTAAGAAGATACAAATCAGCACAAAGACAAACCTCAGCTTATAATGGGCCACATAGGAAAGGAGCCGCTTGATTACCTGCTTATTTACCTTGCGCATACCATTTTCCTTGCCTTTACTCATGGTCTTCTTCCCCTCCTTTCATCTGGGACTCATATACTTCACGGTAAATATTGCTAGTCTTTAACAGTTCCTCATGAGTTCCCACATCCTGGATTTTTCCTCCGTCCATAACAATAATCTTATCTGCGTCTTGGACAGACGAGATTCGCTGAGCAATGATAAACTTCGTGGTATCGGGGATCTCCTCCCGGAATGCCTTTCGAATCAGAGCATCTGTCTTTGTATCCACCGCACTGGTAGAATCGTCCAAAATCAAAATCTTCGGCTTCTTTAACAGAGCCCTGGCAATACAAAGCCTTTGCTTCTGTCCTCCGGATACGTTCGTTCCTCCCTGTTCAATATACGTATCGTAGCCTTTAGGAAAGGTCTGAATAAACTCATCTGCCCTGGCCAGTTTACATACGTGCTCCATCTCCTCATCTGTGGCGTGTTCATTCCCCCACCTCAGATTATCCTTGATGGTTCCGGAAAACAGCACGTTCTTTTGCAGCACCATGGCGACCTGTTCACGCAGCGTTTCCACATCATAGCGGCGTACATCCACACCTCCTACCAGCACTTCTCCCTCTGTCACATCATACAGTCTTGGAATCAGCTGTACCAGGGTGGTCTTGGCCGCGCCGGTACCTCCGATGATCCCCACCGTTTCTCCAGACGCAATGTTTAGATTCACATCCCTCAGACAGAGTTTGTTTTTATCCTTTGCGTAACTAAAGTTCACATTTTTAAAGACTACAGAACCGTCCTGTACTTCCATGATGGGATTTTCCCCATTGTGCAAGTCGCTCTCCTCATCCAAAATCTCCTCAATACGCTCCGCAGAAGCCCTGGATATGGTAAT
Organism: uncultured Lachnospiraceae bacterium; assembly: GCA_902476645.1. Lineage (GTDB taxonomy): Bacteria > Bacillota > Clostridia > Lachnospirales > Lachnospiraceae > CABSEG01. Next base: position 3,844 of record CABSEG010000006.1, read on the forward strand.
CATAACAAACACCATAGATAGCATCATCAGGCTCATTAAAATCTGCATGGCATAGGTAATCAGACTCATCAGCTGTCCCGTTGACATACCCACTGCCGGATTGTTGCCTGACGCCACAATAAATCTGGCTCCCAGCCAGGAGATCAATAACATACAGGAGTAGACGCAAAACTGCATCAGAGGCATATTAAAAGCCAGAATCTTTTCCGCTCTGGTAAAGTCCTGATAGATGCTGCCGGAAATCTTTCCGAATTTCTCAATCTCATGGTCTTCCCGCACATAGGATTTCACCACCCGGATACCATGGAGGTTTTCCTGTACCACATTGTTTAACTTATCATATGTCTTAAATACTTTTTCAAAGATGGGGTGCGCTTTCGTCATGATCACCCACAGCCCAACGCCCAGAATGGGTACGGCTGCCAAAAAGATCAAAGCCATATCCGCGTTAATGCCAAACGCCATAATCATAGAAAACAGCAGCATCATGGGGCTTCGCACAGCCATACGAATCACCATCTGATAGGCGTTTTGTACATTTGTTACATCCGTGGTCAATCTTGTGACAATACTGGCCGTGGAAAACTTATCAATATTTGAAAAAGAAAAATTTTGCACCCGATAATACATATCTTTTCTCAGATTTTTAGCAAATCCCGCAGACGCTTTTGCGGCGAATCTTCCGGAAAGAGCGCCAAACAGCAAGGATATCATGGCCATCACAACCAAAACGGCGCCCATCCCCCAGATATATCCCAGGTCCGCCTTCTCAATTCCGTAATCGATGAGCCTTGCCATCAAAAGCGGGATAATGACTTCCATCACCACCTCCAGTGCAACAAATGTGGGGGTCAGTATGGAGTCTTTCTTATACTCCCGAATGCTCCTCATTAACTTTCTAATCAATTTTTATCCTCCTCACTTTGTTTTCTTCGCTTTCTGTTTCGATGTTCCATGGAAAAACGGTCTATGCTTCCAGGTTTTCCCGAATCCGATCCAACATCCCAAAAAGACTTTGAATCTCCTCCTGAGACAGCCCCGCAACCAATCTGTTTTCCATATCATTGATATTGCTGCGGACCGCCTGATAAGCTTCTTCTCCCTTCTGGGTCAGCACCAGCTTCTTGAGTCTGGCGTCTTCGGGCACGCTCACTCTGCTGATAAATCCGTTTTTTTCCATTAATTGTAGAATCCCGGTGACAGTGGATCTGGTAATGGAAAAATCCTGTTCCAGATCTCTTTGGAACACGTCCCGGTCTTTGCGGTTGTGGAGATATTGGATCACCCAGGTCTGTACAGGCGTAATATCCTGTATCTGCCTTTTTCGTTTCTGGGCCTCCATCTTTCTGCTTAACAGAAGAGACAAGGCATGAATCTCCTTCCCCACCTCCCTTTGACCCATTACACATCCTTCCTTTCTTCCCTTTGTTAGGTTCCGAACAATTCTAGCACCAATTTTTTTTCTTGTCAACCGCACATTTTTCTTTGTTTCTCTTTGCAAAACTTGAACCTTATAATATAATAGTAGACACAGGCAAACTGGCCTGATAACAAAAGCAAAAACAAACGTGTGAGGGAGTACAAATGGAGAAAAAAAGAAGTAGTTTTTCTGGAAAATTAGGATTTGTTCTGGCCGCTGCGGGTTCTGCGGTGGGGCTTGGAAATCTCTGGAGATTTCCCTATCTGGCCGCTAAGTACGGAGGCGGCATTTTTCTGTTGGTGTATTTAATACTGGCTGTAAGCTTTGGTTATGCGCTGATGGTGGCAGAGGTAGGTCTGGGACGCAAAACCGGCTTAAGTGCCGTGGGGGCTTTTCGCAGTTTAAACAAACGCTATTCCTTCGTGGGATACCTGGCTTCTCTGGTACCTATGATAATTCTGCCCTACTACTGTGTTATCGGAGGCTGGGTAATCAAATATATCTCAACCTTTGCAACCGGTCAGACGGCTGCTGCTGCCGCAGACGGATATTTTGAAGGTTTCATCGGAAAAACAGGAGAACCTATTTTTTGGTTGATCGTATTTATTGCTCTCACCTCTGTGGTGGTGTTTTTGGGCGTAGAAAAAGGTGTGGAAAAAGTCAGCAAGCTCTTAATGCCCGCCCTGGTGGTTTTGTCCGTGCTCATTGCCATTTATGCCGTGTGTATGCCAGGCGCTTTAGAAGGAGTGGCTTACTATCTGCTCCCTGACTTCGGAAGCTTTTCCATTATGACGGTGGTGGCGGCCATGGGGCAGCTTTTTTACTCTATGTCCTTAGCTATGGGAATTATGATTACCTATGGTTCTTATATGAAAAAAGACGTGGATTTAGAAAAATCTGTGGCTCAGATTGAGATTTTTGATACCGGATTTGCCTTGCTTGCAGGTCTAATGATTGTCCCCTCTGTCTTTGTTTTCAGCGGAGGAGACGCGGCTGCCATGAACGCAGGACCGGGACTGATGTTTGTCACTCTCCCCAAGGTGTTTTCCTCCATGCCTCTGGGCGGTTTGGTAGGGGCCCTGTTCTTTATCCTGGTCCTCTTTGCAGCCCTGACCTCCTCCATCTCCCTGATGGAGACCATCGTTTCCATTCTTCAGGATAAAATCGGCTGGGGAAGGCGGTTATCCTGTGTAATCGTAACACTATTTTGCATCGCCCTGGCCCTTCCTTCCTCTCTGGGATTTGGCGCCTGGTCTTCGATTCAACTGCTGGGCCTTAGTTTTCTGGACTTTTTTGATTTTATCAGCAACAGTGTACTCATGCCCGTGGTAGCCTTTCTTACCTGCCTCTTTGTAGGTTATGTCATTGGACCGAAGGTCATCTCCGAAGAGGTGAAAACCTCCTCCGCATTCCGGCGGGAAAAACTGTTTGTGGTGATGATTCGCTACATCGCCCCCATCTGTATTATAGCGATTCTGATCTCCTCTGTTTTGAATGCTCTGGGTCTTGTGGTGATCTAACACCCTTTTAGTGCCTTTTTCACAGAAAAACTTATAGGGGATGTGATTTTCAAAAATCACACCCCCTCTTTTTATGTTCTGTTTCTATCTATACCCTTTCAGGCTCTGCCTTACTTTACAATTTTCGCAGAACTCTTCTGCCCCTTCTTTGCCAACAGTCTGCGATATTTCTGAAGCTTCTTAGCAGGCACTTTAATCTTGGCCTTACTATTAATATTTCGAAATGCCTTTGCCCCAACCTTCTTCAGTTTCTTACTCCGAATAGTTATGGTTTTAAGCTTTTTCGCACCGGCAAATGTTTGCTTGCCAATATTGGTCACGCCGGTTCCCAATGTTACCCGTTTCAACGAAGTACATCCATAAAATGCTTTCGCAGGTATCTGAGCAATTCCATTTCCAATGGTCACTGTTGTCAGGTTCTTGTTCTTCCTAAAGGCGTTGGCAGCCATGCCGCTGACTTTAAATCGCAGATTCTTATATTTTACGGTAGCCGGTATCCGGACATTCTTTACTTTTTTCTTCACCAGTCCGATTACCTGAACCCTGCCTGCAGCTTTTGCGGTAGGCATTTTTACAATCTTGTACTTCAGATTTCCTTTCACAAAGACATCGCCCCGCTTTAACTGAGGCTCCTGGGATGGCTTCACATCCGGATTCTGGGACGGGTTCTCTGATGGATTCTGCGACGGTTTTTCTCCCGGATTCTGGGACGGATTCTCTCCTGGATTTTGAGATGGATCCCCACCCGGATTCTGGGACGGATCCTCTGACGAATCCTGTTTTTCTGTCACGGTAATGGGAATCGTCACGCTTCCTCCGTACTCTGTGCTTAACCGGATCTGCGTATCGCCTTTCTGAAGCTTGGTTCCCGGCGCAATACTTGAAGTAATGGAGTACTCCTTCAAAATTTCATCCGTTACCTTTAACGTATCATGCATACTGTCTGCAAAGTATACTGACAGCTCCAGTCCTGACAAATCCAGGGCCTCGCCCTCTTCATACGTCACCTTAGCCGGATTTTTCTCTATCTCCATTTTCCGAATCTCCGGAGCATGCAGATTATATTTGTATACCGCCTCATGGTCACACCAGATTGTTCCGTCTTCTTTTTCCACGATCTTGTTTAAGTACAGGGCTGTTTTATGGCCTTTTCCCTCAGGCAGGTTATAATTCTCCGCAAAGTACACCAGGATTGCTTCCCCATCCTGATTTACCACGTCTCCGTGCTGGCCTCCGATATCCGTCTGAGTGTCCATCGGCCAGTGCAGTCCGTCATCCGATGAGAACATGGTCAATCTTTGATTGTAATCCAGGATCATGCGGTACTTTCCATTCCAGTAGAACACATTGGGCGCTTCCTTGCCATCTGAAATCTGGATGTTCTCCGATGCGCTCCAGTTATACAGATCATCGGAGAAGGATACGTAGGTCTGGGATCCGTCGGCCTTAAACCACATCGCATATCTTCCGTCCTCCAACCGGAAAATACATGGGTCGATGATGCCTGTGGATGGCTGTCCCGGTACAGACGCCTCATGGTTCCAGTGGATCAAATCCTCGCTGGTGTAATGTTCAATCGTTGAGGTTCCTCCCCAGTTTGAATGAATGCCCTGCACATAGGATACAAACATATGATAAATTCCGTCGTTATAGATCACCTCCGGCGCCCAGTAGGTATCTCTGGATCCGTTGGTCTTTCCAAGGGCAAGTCCCTCTGCCACACCCACATACTCCCAGGTGTTTCCGCCGTCTGAAGACCTTGCAATTCCAATGTCTGATCCGTATACCCAGCTGGTTCCCGGCTCGTAGTCAACGGAGGCTCTTCTCTGGGTATAGAATAACCACCATTCCTTGGTCTGCCGGTTATATACCATAGTGGGATCTGCGGCACCGTCATAGACCGGATCCTCATATTTCATATTTTCGGCTATTACCTTTACCTTATTGTTCCCCGTATAGTCCAAGGAGTATCCGAAGGGTACAGACACTTCGTAGTCTCTTGTGATGGAGGTGCTGCCAATGGTGATTTCCGCCGTGAGCACCACCTTCTTTTCTCCTTCTTCCGGTCTCTTGACCCGAATCCAGATGCGGTTCAGAGGATCTACTTCCTCATCGATTACCGCCTCGGCATCGTCACACTCCCAGCGGATGGTGGCTCCATATTCGCCAACTACCGGTACCCGGATACCCACTCCAAGGTAATCCGTATCCGGTGTGATCTGCTCTGCCGCCATAGACAACTTTTCGTCCACCGGAAGCCCTGCATCGTCATCGTAGATACTGTAGACCTGATCCTCTGACAGGGCGCAGTCATAGATTTTCACATCGTCCACTTCTCCGGAGAAATAGTCCCCACTCCAGAAGGTACCGCCCAGATAAAACTGGATTTTGGACGCTTTCTGTGAGGATAAGTCTGTGGCCGAACCGATTTTCTCTCCGTTGATATATAAGGTTACGAAGTTATTTTCATCCACCACATACGTGTAATTCACCCACTGCTCCGCAATGCTGGTTGAATTGGTTATCGTAAGGGTTCTTGAGCCTCCAAAGTTACTCCACAAAAACGGATGACCATTTTCAAACCTGGCACTGATCCAGTTTTGGCTGTTCCTGTCCCCTTCATCCCGGTTTCCGAACAGGATGGAATTACAGCCAGAGGGATTTACCGAGGAGAGTTTTACCCACATAGATGCCGTATGGGTATTTCCCTCAATGGAGCCAAGGTTTATTCCAAAGGAACCGTCCATCTTCAAAGCCCGTCCCACAACGCCCTGGGTATATTCCAAGGTTGGCTCTGTCGGAAGGGGATCTAACTTATCGTCTCTGACGTTTACAAAGGCTCCCTCCCAGGAATCATCCTCAAAATCATAATGGATGACCGGCTCCGGCGGATCTGCGGCAGTTATCTGCGCAATGGTAAAAGAGATCTCTGTAGAAAGACCGTTGTCCTCCACTTTAACTGTATAATTTCCCGGCTCTCTCAGATTTAATTCCTTAATTCGGTACAGCCGCTTTCCGTTCAGCGTCACTACGCCCCTCGGTGTTTTTATCTTTACCGGTTTTTTGTAGGTGGCCCCATCGTCCGCTCCCATAATCAGAGGCGCCTTTTCCTCCACGTCCATATCATAGGTAAAGTAATCAATGTCGATATAGCCGCTTTCCCCTTGGTTATTAAAATTGAAGAATCCAACGGAATCCCCTCTGTAGGATCTCCACTCCAGCCCGTAGGTATAAGACTCCACAAAATCTACTCCATCAAAGCTGTAGTAGAACTTGCTGGACATGTCCACTCCCCATTCAGACTTGAACCATACTTCCTTCACGCCCTCCGGTATCTCCGCTACCTGGCTGACATTTCCTCCGGAATAATAGCAGATATATTTCTTGTCTCCTTCCATTTTTACTCCGATGGCCCCGTAGGCATCGGATGCGCAGTGCTGTAACCCGGCATTTTGCCCGTTAGTCATACCGGAAACATCGATCTTCGTCTTAACTATATTCGCCTCCGTGGCATAACTGCGCTGCACCAGGGAATTTCCTGCACGGTCCAGACGGTTTTCCTCAATCGGCTGGTACGCATACATGCGCAGGTATCCCGGACGCTCTGTCAAAGACCACATGTCGCTCTTGGGCTGGAAACTCCACATCCACTGTACGCCCAGCTCCTCTGTGTTAAAATCATCCGAGGTCTGCGGCCTCTTTACTTCGCTGTCCTGGATGGGTTTCGGAATATTCTCCCACTGCTCCAGATGTCCCTTGGCCGCCGGGAATCCATCTTCTCCCCACTCCACCGGAACCAGGCAGATAATCCGCCCCATGCCGGGCTGTCCGCTTCCATGATGAGTCAGGAAGTACCACTGCTTCTCCCCTGTACCATCCGGAGTATCGATGATATTTCCCTGACACCATTCATGATACCCGTTTTCTACTACGCCACGCTGGCTGTGCTCATATTTTCCAGGGTTTTCGAAGGTGCCCGGTGTTCCATCCTCATGATCTCCGTATATACTCTTGGCGCGTAGGAAAAACAGTTCTCTCGGACCGTTGACCACTGCATTGTGCAGAAAATAGTAGTACCCGTCCTTCTTGAAAATTTTGTAGGCTTCCGGGTTTCCTTCCCCTCTTCCCTCCAAAAGGCCGTCATTGGAGGAATGAATCACCACTCCATCATCCAGAACCTGGGTTCCGTCGGAGGATAGCTTAAACAGATACCCTTTATAGCCCCCTCCAAAATGATTGGCAACCAGGTATCCCTGACCGTCGTCATCCCACAGTACGCCGCAGTCGTTCCAGCCTCCCCCAAACGGCTGGCCATTTGCGCGGGTTACCGGCTGAACATCCGACCATTCGTTGTTCCAAATCCCCTCCTTGGTGGTGCTAAGCACAAACAAGCCTTCATCCGGGTCTCCGAAGTGTATATAGAATTTCTCCTGTTGAGAATTGTAGGTAATGCACGGTGCCCAGACAATCTTGCCGTACCGCTCCATGCGGTCATAGTTATACACCTCGCTTATCTGAGTCAAATCCTTGATGGCTCCTCCCAGAATCTCCCAGTTTACCATGTCCGTTGAGTGCAGTACCGTAATTCCGGGCACAAACTGGAAGGTGGAGGTAATCAAAAAGTAATCGTCATCCACCCGAATCACATCCGGGTCTGAATAATCCCCCGGTAAAATCGGATTGTTGTAAGTACCATCCCCATTGTCCCCCCAGGCCCCTTTATTGTAGGTGCCTGCAAATACCACAGATGCATTCATAAAGAGCAGCATTGCTATGAATAATAAGAAGCTGCATACACCTGCTTTCACAATTTTTTTTTCTGAAGCAAACATACTCATTCTCCGTCCTTTCTTGTAAAACCATGCTCCGTTTTTTGTTACCTCTCCGGTGTCACATATGCCGCGCATCTCATGTGTTATTTCGCAATATTTACCACTTATCCCCGCCTTTCTAATTTTTTTTGCATTTTTTATGACTGGTATCTCATCATATTTATAATAATAAAGCAGTTTTGCACCAAAAACAATGTAATTTTTTTGCTTTTTTGTTCACTTTTTTATACAGTTTTTCTCTTATCCTTAAAATTTTGTTCGTTTTATTGCTTATTTGTTTGATTTTTTTAGATTATTCTAATAATCAGCTGTTTTTTTACGATTTTCACCTGGACACATCTAAAAATACAACACATTTTCAATATAAATATAAAATCAGCCTGAATGATTCTCCATCATTCAGGCTGAACAGACGCCCCATCCTCTTTTACTCTTGTTTTCTAAGTCCCCTGGTGTTTTTTTCCACTAATCTCCTGGCGATCATAATTTGATGGCCGCACCCCATACACTTCAACCGAAAGTCCGCCCCCACTCTTAGAATTTCCCACTCCTGGCTGCCACAGGGATGGGGCTTTTTCAATTTTACAATATCTCCTACCTGGTAATTCATGGCTCCTCCTTACCTCTAGCACTTAGATTCTGGATAATAATTCCCCGATGTTTCCCTGGAGGACAAGGTCTGCATTTTTATCCCTGCTGGTCACAGACTTGTTAATGACCACCAGCTTGCTGCCAGAGAAATAGTCGATTAGTCCGGCCGCCGGATACACCACCAGAGAGGTTCCCCCGATGATCAACACATCTGCCTGGCGGATATAGCGCACAGAATCCTCTATGGTTTTTTGATCCAAGCCTTCCTCATACAATACCACATCCGGTTTGATCATCCCCCCGCAGGAACAAGTGGGCACTCCCTCACTTTCCAGCATATACCGGGCATCATAGAATGTTCCACATCTCATACAGTAATTGCGGTGAATACTTCCATGCAGCTCCAATACTCTTTTACTCCCGGCTTTCTGATGGAGTCCGTCAATATTCTGAGTAATCACGGCCTTCAGCTTTCCCTCTTCTTCCAACTGGGCCAGTTTTTTATGGGCGGGATTGGGCTTTGCATCCAGGCAAAGCATTTTGTTTTTGTAAAACCGGTAAAACTCCTCTGGATTTCTCATAAAAAAAGTGTGGCTTAAAATCGTTTCCGGCGGGTAGGCATATTCCTGATGGTATAGCCCGTCGGTACTTCGAAAATCCGGAATCCCGCTCTCCGTAGACACTCCGGCTCCCCCAAAAAATACAATGTTATTGCTCTTTTTTACGATTTCCCTTAACGCTTCCACTCCAGACATGGCTTTCCCCCTATTCCGACAAAAAAGTCTCAATGCGCTTTGCCTGCACCACAAACCGGGTGGCCTGGTTGGCTGTACAGGTGGAAAGAGTTATAATGGTATCCTCCGGCTCCACCGTCACATTGCTTTGCACCACGGATTGCTCAAAGGCTCTGTCAATATATTCCATAAACTGCTCATTGCTTTCAAAGGTGAGCTGGTAAGTATCACTGGCCGCCCCCACTTCCTGACAGGAAAAAATCTCATATTTGTAGATCTTATCCGGCGTATAGATCCAGATGTAAGGGCTCTTATCGTAAACCCCATCCTCATAAAACCGCTTCAGTGTTCCAAACATAGAGCCGTTTTTCATATTATGGCCGTAAATCACCGAGTTTTTGTCGCTGAAATCTTTTTTATTCTGGCACTCCAGAAAGATACACCCCGCAATGTTGGGCTCCTTTTCAAAAGTATTGTGCAGATAAAAGTCATTGTCCTTTCCCTGGGTAATGGGATAATTCAAATCCAGGGCCTTAACCTTGAGCCATCCGATGATCTCGTCATTGATCTGCTTCAGTCCTTGAAAATCCACCGGATTTTTCATCACCTGCTCCCCATCCCGGGAAACCTGGATCTCCTCTTCCAGCACTTCCGCTTCTTCCAGTCCTCCGGCATACTGTTCAAGCGCCTCATACTCATCTGTGCCCGCCTTATATTCCAGGTAAATAGAAATGAGCTGATATGCGCTGTAGCAAAAAACCACCAGGGCAATCAGCATGATCAGCCGGCGGATCACATCCCCGGCAGTCCTTTTCTTTTTTGGTTCACTCAATCTTTCTCCACCCCATTTCTGCCGCCCCGGCGTCTCTTAGCCTCCTCAATGTCTCTGTACTTGGGAAGTCTGACGATAAACCGGGTGCCCTGCCTGTCACTGGCCGCCTCTATGGTGCCTCCGTGCAGTTCCACAATCTCCTTGGCTATAGATAAGCCGAGGCCGGCTCCTCCTGTCTGGCTGGATCTGGAGCTGTCCGCTCTGTAAAATTTCTCAAAGATAGAAACCAGCTTCTGCTGGGGAATCTGTTCCCCCTGGTTGGTAAAGATGATCACAATGGTATGCATTTCCAGATAGCCTCGGATGTCCAGGTTGGTTCCGGGATAGCTGTACGCCACTGCATTTCGAATCAGATTGTCAAACACCCTGGCCAGCTTGTCCGGATCCCCGTATACGATCATACCCTCATCCATATGAATAGAGCAGGTCATAGTCTTCTCTGCCAGAACCGCGTAGCTTTCGTCTGCCAGCTGTTCCAGCATCATGGAGATATTCACCTGTGTCCTCTCCAGCACAATATCCTGTAGATTAAACCGGGTAATCTCAAAAAACTCATTGATAAGTTCTCCCAGACGTATGGCCTTCTCCAGGGAGATATGAATATACTTGCTTCTCTCCTCCGGTTTCATATCCCCATGCTCATCCAGCATCGTCAAATATGCGATCACAGAGGTAAGCGGGGTCTTTAAGTCGTGAGCCAGATAGACCACCAGATCATTTTTTCTCTGCTCACTGTCTATGGCTGCATCTTCCCTGCGCTTTAATGTCATCTTCAGCGTATTTAACCGGTCTGCAATGGGCCTTAACTCCGGCTCCAGAGATACCGGAGCCTCCGATTCGCTTAGAATGTGCTCAATTTCATTTCCGATATCATCTAAATAGGAAGTGATCTTGGAAATCACGCCGTAAAAGAACACAAAAAACAGCATCACAAAGCCTGCCATCAGAAAAAGGCCCTTATGTTCCATAAAAATCCTGACATAAATCTCATTGGCTCTCTCGTAGCTAATGTTAAACTGCATTAAGATACCTACCACCAGATTGGGAAGCCTTGTCTGAAACAAACCATCTATCAATAGCTTCAGTAAAACGCCTCCCACCAGCATACACACCAGCGCCAGGATTATGGTGCGCAGCATTAGTTTCCATTTTAGTTTTCGGTAATTATTTTTCAACCCGGTATCCCACTCCCCAGACTGTCTTTATAAAATCCGATTTCCCCGTAGGGCCGCTCATCTTCTCTCTCAGATGGCGGATGTGAACCATCACCGTATTGTTGCTGTTCTTATAATATTTTTCTTTCCAAACCTGTTCAAAGAGCTGTTCCGAACTAATGACCTGTCCCCGGTTTTCACAGAGAATCCATAGAATGTCAAACTCAATCGGGGTCAGAGTCAACTCTCTCTCATTATAAATACACTCATGGGTGCTCCGGTTCATTACCAGACCCGCAAAGTCCAAAATATCCTCCTGCTGCTTAGCCCCTTCATTGTACTTCGTAAAGCGGCGCAGCTGCGCCTTCACTCTGGCCACCAATTCCAGCGGATTAAACGGCTTTGCAATATAGTCGTCTGCTCCCAGTGTTAACCCATTAATTTTATCCATGTATTCCGTCTTAGCCGTCAGCATAATAACGGGAAACGTATAAGTCTCCCGAATTTTCTGCAAAATCGTCAGCCCGTCAATGTCCGGCAGCATCACATCCAGGAGTGCCAGATCCGGCGCCTCTTCCCCGATGCTTTGGAGTGCCTCCCTTCCGTTGTAGCACTTCTTTACCGTATAATTCTCATTCTTCAGATACAGCTCTACCACATCTGCAATTTCCTGTTCATCATCTACAATTAAGATTTTACTCCCCATGGTATTCCTCCCGTTGCCCCTTTTTACAATTCGCAGTTGCCTACCGTACGCGGGAATGGTATTACGTCGCGGATGTTGGACATCCCCGTAAGGTACATCACGCACCTCTCAAATCCCAGTCCAAATCCTGCGTGTCTCGTGGACCCGTACTTTCTCAGATCCAGGTAAAAGCCGTAGTCCTCCTTGTTTAAACCCAGCTCATCCATTCTGGCCGCCAGCTTATCATAGTCGTCCTCTCTCTGGCTTCCCCCGATGATCTCCCCGATGCCAGGCACCAGACAATCCATAGCCGCCACAGTCTTTCCGTCCTCATTCAGCTTCATATAAAAGGCCTTGATTTCCTTGGGATAATCGGTCACAAAGACAGGACGCTTAAAGATCTGCTCTGTCAAATACCGTTCATGCTCTGTCTGCAAATCACACCCCCAAGATACCTTATATTCGAACTTATCGTTGTTTTTCTCCAGAAGTTCAATGGCTTCTGTATAGGTTACATGGGCAAACTCCGACTCAGCCACATGGTTTAATCGCTCCAGCAGTCCTTTATCCACAAAGGAGTTGAAAAATTGCATCTCCTCCGGCGCATGCTCCAGCACGTAGCGAATCACATATTTAATCATAGCCTCCGCCAGCATCATGTCATCCTTCAGATCCGCAAAGGCAATCTCCGGCTCGATCATCCAAAATTCGGCCGCATGGCGGGTGGTATTGGAATTCTCTGCACGGAAGGTGGGCCCAAAGGTGTAGATATTCCGAAAGGCCTGGGCATAAGTCTCCCCATTTAACTGTCCGGAAACGGTCAGATTCGTCTCCTTACCGAAAAAGTCCTTGCTGTAATCAATCGCGCCATCTTCCTTTTTGGGAGGATTGTTCAAATCCAGGGTCGTCACCTGAAACATTTCTCCCGCTCCCTCACAGTCACTTCCCGTGATCAGGGGTGTATGCACATAGACGAAATCCCTCTCCTGGAAAAACTTATGAATAGCATAAGCCGTCAGCGACCGTACGCGAAATACTGCCTGAAAAGCATTGGTTCTGGGGCGCAGATGGGAAATGGTACGAAGATACTCAAAAGTATGTCTCTTTTTCTGAAGGGGATAGTCCGGCGTGGACGCTCCCTCCACAGTCACCTGATCTGCCTGAATCTCAAAGGGCTGCTTAGCCTGAGGCGTGGGAACCAAAATTCCTGTCACAATCACCGCCGCTCCCACATTCAGCTTAGAAATCTCCGCAAAATTATCCATCTTGTCATGGTACACCACCTGAAGCGGCTCAAAAAAAGTTCCGTCATGCAGCACCAGGAATCCAAAGGTCTTGGAATCCCGGATACTCCTAAGCCATCCTCCCACTGTAACCTTCTGATTCAGGTATGCCTCCCTGTTTCTAAAAATCTCTCTAACCGTTGTCAACTCCATCATTTTGAACTCCTTTGTTCTATTCCATATTCTGTTTTGATCTCTTTGTCCTTCTTGATCAGGACTTCTTCTTTTTCACTTGCGGGAAACTTTTCCCCTAAAGACAGTCTGCCCGCTTCTGTGCCCATTATATCTTATAATGAGGCGGGGTGCAACCGAAGCCGACACATTTTTACGGAATCAAGGCCCAATTTCATACCACCCATGCTCCGCAGTATCCCACACGGAGTTTATGACTTTCAATGGAAAACATAGACAGGGCAGAAGCCTAAACCTTTGGCCTTCCGTAATCTCTATTCTGACATTCTATAATGTCCAACTATATCTGACCTGCTCTCCAGGATATCCTGTTCATATGCGGTCTGCATGGGGCCATTATGGTGAATGACATAGGGAACGCCATTTCTGTTTCTCCGGTCCGAGACAATTCCGATATGATTTTCAAAAACCACAATGTCACCCCCTTGCCACTCTTCTATTGACGCCACCTCCGTAGTCAAGCCAATGGCCGTGTTTGCGAAAAATATCTTTAGATTTTTTACACGCCGGAAATCAATAAGAATATCCGGCTGTTCTATAGGATAATCATCCGGGTTTTTCGCAATATCTCTCGAAACCAATTCCATCAGGTCATATCCCGCCCATTTCAATGCATAAGCAACCACATCTGTACAAACACCATATCCGTCATCTGGATATCCGGATGTGTAATATTTACTTTTATATTTCGGTTCTGTCGCCACGTAAGCCAGCGCCCCTTGCAGGATATCCGACTGATCATCAATACCGTCGCCATCTTTGTCTATGGAGCTTTGTATTCGATCTATGACAGCGTCATACTGGTTGGCAGGGCGCACGGCAGAAGTTTTCTGGTAATGGAAAAGTACATAAACACATATACAGACAATAAAACAAAGACATATTATAAATGACACACGTAAACCTTTTTTCATATGCATTCCTCTTTACAAATTTCGATAAATTGGAGATGCCCTGTCATTTTCTTCCGGGCCTTTCTCTAAAGAGTCAGGTTTTTCCTCTTTTTATGCCTGACCCCGGCATTTTCCGAATTCTTTATACTCTACCTGCTATGCCAACAAAGTATGTTTCATTTTCCATATTATAAAGGACGGAACATTTAAGCCCGTCCTTTTTCCATCATGATCCAAATATTCTATTCTCATAGCGACGCAGCGCAAACAGCAGCACCATACCCAACACTCCGCAGGAAAGAATCTCGCCAGCCCCTACCGTAAGGCGCATCAGCCAGATGGGAAGATTCTCCCCGTAGCCGTAATAGAGTACCAATGGTACCACCAGAGTATTCGCCACAATGGGAGGCACTGGCACCAGCCACATTCTTTTCCGAAGCGCATAGGAGCCCAGCGCTCCCACCAGAGTTGCCAGACTTCCAAATACAACATCGACCGGTATGGCTCCGCCCAGCAGATTTGCAATCAGACACCCCACAAACAGCCCCGGAATAGCTGCAGGCGTAAAGAAGGGCAAAATCGTCAGCGCCTCCGAGATACGCACTTGCACGCCTCCGAATCCAAAGGGCGCAAAAAGCAAGGTTACCACCACATAAATCGCCCCAATCAGGGCTGCCTGCGCAATCAGTACTACTTTTTTGTTTTTCATTGATTATTCTCCTTTAGTTTTGTTTTACGTGTGGAAGGTCTCGAACACACGATTCATTTAACGCCGGAAATCGGCGGCAAGCCCGATAGACCTTGGTTTTGTGGGCTTGGCAACGTTTGTTAGTATAACACGATAAGAATATAAAAGCAAGAAAAGTTACCAAAAAAGTACCGCCAAATCTCCCATGACCTCACGGCGAAGATGCCCTGTCCAGCCTAATCACAATGCATATAACCCCGGGAAAGCAGATATCTTAGTTCTTAGATAAGGTAAAAACGGAAAAGGAATTGACACTTCCCACTCTCTTCCGTATAATCGGAAATAATTATACTCAGAAAGGTATCTCGATGATATGAAAAATAATTCCATTTTTACAGCCCTCAAAGGAATCCTTGTGGGCGGCACCATGTTAGTGCCCGGAGTAAGCGGCGGATCAATGGCTATGATTTTGGGAGTCTATGACAAACTGGTTTCCTCTGTCAGTTCTTTTACAAAAGATAAGCGTAAAAATGCCCTGTTTCTTGCGCTTTTTTCCCTTGGCGGAATCCTTGGTATGCTGCTATTGGCAAGACCTATCTTATGGCTAATAGAGCAGTATACCCTGCCTATGATGTATTTCTTTCTGGGTGCAGTGGCAGGCGGAGTACCACTTATTCTGCACCAAGCTGAGGTGAAAAAGATTTCATGGAAGTCCCTTATCTATGTGGCCGCCGGTTTGTTGGTGGTCTGCCTCTTTGCGGTTCTTCCCACCGGGGACTTTCAGTCAAGCATGGAAGCGGGGCCAGTCAGTTTCTTTCTGCTTATGCTCTCCGGTTTTATCGCAGCCGTAGCACTGGTTTTGCCCGGAATCAGCGTCTCCTATCTTCTATTGCTTATGGGACTCTATGATGAAACCATGCGTGCAATCAGTGAGCTTTACCTGCCCTTTCTAATCCCGCTGGGAATTGGCCTTTTGCTGGGTATCGTACTTACCACGAAGCTATTAGAACACGCTATGGCCAAATATCCGCAGCCTACTTACCTGATCATTCTTGGTTTTGTACTGGGTTCCCTGGCAGAAGTATTTCCAGGCATCCCCGCTCTCCCCCAGCTCCCTCTTTGTATTCTCATGCTTGCGGCAGGCTTTACCATCATTCGCCTGCTTTCAAAAAAAGAAATGGAGGGATAAGAAACCGTTTCTTGTCTACAAACCTGAAAAAAAGTCACCTGTAAAAAAACAGATATGTATTCCCGACTCCTGCAATACAAAGAAAACGAAAGACTAAAAAAATATAAGTTAAGCTCATTCCTATTGATCTGCCTCTAAAAAAAGACCAAAAGCAGTTTTCTGGGCTTTCGGTCTTTTTTTCTCATCAAATAAAATCAAGAAAAAATCTACTTATTTTACGTCCCCTTCATGTGACCATTTCCATTATTCTATATTTAAGAATACCTTTCGTTATATTAACTAAAATTAATGTTGATTACACCAAATTATCAGTATATAATAAAGTCAAGGTAAAACATAGTACGGATTTCAGAAAGGAAGGTGTGCCTAAAGTTTGCGTGAAAAATAATGGCTGCTTTTTCAAAGCCATATCTCTACAAAAGCTCTTGACTTGCAAGGATCATTCGGTGATGCAGTCATGAGCGACAAGGTTTTGGAAATGATGAAAACGGAATCCCCGATGAAACCCTGTACAAAGAAATCTTAAAAGCACTCGGTAAAAAAGCGAATGAAACCTTCACTAAGCAGGAAACGGAAAGTCTCACAGAACTGGATGTGCGTACCTCCGTAAAAACGTTAAAGGGAATCGGAAATTTAAGCCAGTTGGAGAGTCTATGCATCATGAGCCAGTATCATTTAAAGAGTCTTAAAGGAGTAGAAAACCTTTATAAACTGGTATATCTGGATGTGTCTTATAATAAAATAAAGTCTTTAAAACCCGTGCGAAATCTGACGAATCTGGAATATCTTACCGTGGATTTCAATCGCCTGACGAGTTTGGAGGGAGTAGAAAATCTCAAAAATCTGAAAGGTTTGAGTGCAGGCTGGAATAAGATTACCAGCCTGAAGCCGCTGAAAGGCTTGACAAACCTGGAGCGCGTGTGGATGGATAACAATAACCTGAAAAGCCTGAATGGGATTCAAAACGCAAAGAATATGAACCAGTTAAGAGTAGCCGGTAATCATCTTACTTCTGTAACTGCGTTAAAAGAACTGAAAAATCTGGAGCAGCTGTATTTAGGTTACAATAAGATCAAAAAGCTTCCGAATATAAAGAATTTCAAAAAATTAAGGTATTACTATTGTAATCTTTATCACAACCGCTTATCAGAAAAAGAAATCCGAAAAAAGCTGCCAGACAGATTTTTAAAAAAAGGAAAAGCGAAAAAAGAATGGCTGGAGACTCAGATAGACTACCAAAACCTAAACGCTGAAGTCACCTTACTGGAGCCTAAGAGTGCGAAAAAGATCCGCAAAGACACCACAAGAATCGTAGGGCGTACCATGAAAAATGCCTATGTGGAGCTGTATTGCCCAACAAAAGACGAGTCTTCCAAACGGGTAAAAGCGGACAAGAACGGGAAATTTGTATTGGACGGTCTGGATCTTAGGGAGTTTGCAGGAAGAAATGTACAGTTTTGGATTATCTTTCGTACCAAGAGTGGAGAAAACAAAGGCACTCTATCATATAATGAGTTTCTGGTCAGCAAATAAGGATCTGACAAAGGAATCTCAACAAAGGACCAAATAAAGCTCACTTATTAAACCTTTGTCCGAATATGGATGTTCCAAACCGGGCCAGATATGATTCAAACGAATCATATCTGGCTCGGAAATTTTTTACGCCTGCTCCATCCCTTCGTTTTGTCGGTACCATTTTGGCGTCACTCCCACATAGCGTTTAAAGGCGCGGCTCATGGTCAGATAATGGTTGTAACCGACTTTTTCTGAGATCTCTTTCAGGCTCAGATCCGTAGAGACAATCAATTCCTTCACCTTGGCAATTCTGCATTTGTGCACATAGTCCAAAAATCCTTCCTGCAACTGGCGTTCCTGTAAAAGTCCTGTCAAGTATTTTTGCAGCTCCTTCAGGCTTTTAGAGACCAGTCGATTCTTATCCAATCTCTCGAAACTTTCCCCCTGGCTTTTTAAATTCATCCGCACCGTATCGATCAGATTAGAAACCTCGTCCGGATGTTCCAGAAATTTGGCAATATAGCATTTTTTTCACATCCATTGCAACAATCCCCCGCTTTTTATACACTATATTTACGTAACAGCAAAACCGTACCGTGCCCGAAGCTTCCAACAGCCGGGTTATGAAAAAGAAACATGTATGGCATTTATTTCGTCGACGAGGAAAAAGAGGTGAGCTTATGGAGGAATGTCAGGCCTATGTACGTAAAGCCCGGTTGGGTGACGCCGGAGCTTTTTCTAAACTGTATGAAGAGTATTATCAGGATCTCTATCGTTTTGCTCTCTATACCCTGAGAAACAGCCATGACGCAGAGGATGCGGTGAGCGAGGCGGTGACAGATGCCTATGCCCAAATCAGAGAGCTGCGAAAGGCAAGCGCCTTTCGCCCCTGGATCTTTCGCATCCTGGTGGCCAAATGTAAGCGCCAGCTGAGGGGGTATATGACGAAGCCCGCCCCTCTGCCGGAAGAATTCGCAGATCCCGGAAGGGATCTCTGTGAAGACTTGGATGTGAGAAAGGCTTTCTTCTGCCTTTCCGATGAGGAACGCCTGATTTTGGCGCTAAATCTGTTTGCCGGGTATACCAGCAAGGAGATCGGCAAAGAGCTACATATGAACCCAAATACCGTCCGCTCCCGCCAGAGTCGGGCTTTAAAGAAAATGGAAGAGATTCTGACCTTGTAAAGGAGGTAGTACTATGGATGAAAAGAATATATTAGACCGAATCCGTAAATCCGCAGACTCCGTGGAAGCTCCGGATGCTCTGCAACCGGAGCAGGTACGAAAGAAACTGGAATTTGCAAAGCCCTGCAAGAAAAGGATTCCCAGGTTTGGTAGAATGGCTGCGGCTGCGGCCGTAGTGGCAATCGTCCTGGTCTCTGTGTGGCAGGCTGACCGGCTTGGCCTGCTTTCCCCCCAGGGAGAGCCCCAAATAAGTACCGGCGCGGATTCTTCTGCCAAACCGAAAGAGACTGCCGCGCCTTCCGAGAAACCGGAAGGCACGTCATCCAGGGAGGAGAGCGCCCCCCAAAATACTCCTGATCTTTCCCAATATGAACAACTCTATCTCACCTTAAAAGAACACTTTCAGGTAACCGCAGACACGGGGGCCATGGTGGAGGATAGCATGGAGGAAGAGGCCGTAGATGTTTTGTCAGATGGCACTATCTCAGTTGAGCAAACAGCTAAAAACGAAGCGGCAGCCCTGGAAGGTCAAGATTCTGCCGGTGGTTTTTCACAGACGAATATACAGGAATTCGGCGTGGATGAAGCAGACACCGTACGCACGGACGGAACGTATCTGTACCTTTTAAGCCCCTCCGGACAGCTTCGAATTGTAAAAGCAAATGGCGCGCAGATGGAACTGACCTGCACCCTGAAGCTTCCGAATTTAAGTGAAACGGCAGAAGAAATGTACCTGGACGGAGACACCTTAAGCCTGATTACCAGCGGCTCCTCCTCCAATTTGCACGAATCTGTTGATTTAGAGGATACCTACTATCTGGAGAACGAAACCTATATCTGTCTGTATACCTATGACATTTCCGACCGTTCTTCCCCAAAGCTTACAGGCAGTGTAAAGCAGGAGGGAAGTTATAGAACTTCCAGAAAGCAGGGGGATTATATTTACCTGTTTTCCGAGTATCTCCCGGAAATAGGCGCTACTATGCAGGAGAGCGAGTTTATCCCAAAATCCGGCGGAGCCTTTATCCCGCTGGAAGATATTCTGGTGCCGGAAGAGTTAAATGACTCTTCCTACCTGGTGGTTTCTTCTGTAGACGCAAAGACACCGGATCAAGTGACAGACCGGAAAGCCATCGTGTCCGCTGCCAGCCTCTTCTACGTAAGTACAGAGAATATCTATATCTGCAACACTTCCTGGAGCGGGGAGAAGGAATACACACAGCTAATGAAGCTCCATTATGCAGACGGCAATATCGATACCGCAGGGGCCGGGCAAGTTCCCGGAAGCGTAAACGACAGTTTTTCCCTGAGCGAGTACCAGGGAAATCTTCGGATACTGACCACGGACTGGAGCGGATCTGCCAGTGTCAATCAACTGTTTGTCCTGGACAAAGATCTTTCCGTGATCGGATCATTACAAGACCTGGCCCCCAATGAGACCATCCGTTCTGCCCGTTACCTGGAGGATACCGCTTACTTTGTCACCTTCCGGGAGACAGACCCCCTCTTTTCCGTGGACTTGAGTGATCCCCAAAACCCGGTTTTGCTGGGCTCCTTAAAGGTTACCGGCTTTTCCTCTTATCTTCATTTCTACGGAGAGAACCTGCTTTTGGGCCTGGGTAATGAAGTAGATCCAGATACGGGAGAGTATCTGGGAATCAAGCTTTCCATGTTTGATATCTCAGATCCTTCCAACGTGACAGAAGTTCATAAATATGTTCTGGAGGATGCCACGGACTGTCCTGGCCTGTACAACTATAAGGAAATCCTGGCAGATCCCGCCAAGAACATTCTGGGATTTGCGTGCGATGGCACTTATCTGGTGTTCTCCTACGACCCGGAAAAGGGATTTATAAATCAGCTTACTGAAACGTTTACAGAGGCTGAGACCTGCTACCAGCCCGCTAGGGGCCTCTATATCTCAGATACCTTCTATCTGGCGGATGCTTCCTCGGTGAAAGCCTATCAGATCACAGAAGGTTACTCCAAAGTTGGGACTTTAGATTTCTGACCGGCCCATCTTGCCTGCCAAAAGAGGCAGCGCCCGATCATTCAGGCGCTGCCTCTTTCTATTACCAGTAAGTCAAAAAGATATTCCCGGCGCTCTCAAACAGTTTCGTACTATCCTCCATTCCATAATACTCTAATTCCGTTTCACCCTGATATAGCAGCCTTGTATTGTACTCATCATAGCCACCGATGATAACCGCTCCATCGGGTGTTTTTGCCAATACCGGACGTCCTTCGCTTACAAAATACAATACCTGATCCAGCGTACAGCCACTTAAATCCAGTACGTTTTTCTCCATGGAAGCCTGCAGCGTGTCCGGGTTCAAATCATACTGAAGCATGGCCTGGGGAATCCGCTCCACATCCAGATCAATCTTCGTCTTTTTATTTCCCCTTTCCCACACATGCTGCTGTGAGCTGTCCACCACCACGCCAAAGGTCTCATCTGCCCGCTTGATGGCTGTATTCACGGAGGCATACATGCTGTCCAGTTCCCCTTTGGCATATACATAATAGAGCTGCTCTTGTATGGGTTCCGGATCCAGAGTGATGGTTTTTGAACCCTCATAGAGCACCTCCCTGCTCCTTACGATCTGGGGCACCATACCTGCCTTTATGGCTGTGCCCACCCGCAGAATCATTTCTGTCTGCTTTCTGGTCCCTGTGCTGGTGGTCAGGCCATAACTGGACTGCTCATCTGCCTCGCTGCTCACAATATGGTCCTCTGTGATCTCCTGAAATGCTCCTCCCTGTTTTCTCGCCCTGGTCAGGGTCAGAACCTTTTCCTCAATGGCCGCGCCCGTCACATAGACGCCTTCCGGGGCATATTCCTTTACGGTTTCCCCCGCCTCGTTGACAATCACAATCCGCTTCATGGGAAACAATTCATTCCCCTCATGCTCTGTGCTGATATCCCCGGCGTCCGCCACCCCATACACCAGATCCTGATCCATAAAGCCAATGGGACGTATTCGCTCCTGCTCCTGGCAGGTAATGGTTCTTACCTGTCTGGTGTCCAGATCGATCACATGCAATGCGGTGGAATCATAGGGGGCATTCTGTTCCAGCCAGGCAAACTGTTTTCCCGAACCGGAACCCACGTAGCAATTGGGCTTAATCCCCTCCACCACAGTCTCTGCCTGCCTGGTTTCCATATGGATGCCGTATACTTTTTCCCCCAGCATCATATAAAAGTACGTTCTGTCCGCGCTGACATAAGCTAAAGATTGCATGTCCCGCTTTAACAGCGCATAGGACTGCTTCGTATCCACAAACAGACACTCCCGAATCGTAGAAGTAACAGAGTCAAAATAGTAGACCGCCACACCGGCCTCCCCCTCATGCACGCCCCGGTTCATGTAGCCGCATACCAGAAAATACAAGTTTCCGTTTTCATCCATATCTATGATCTGGATCTCATTCTGGCTGTAAGTGTCTCTCCCGTCCGAGTTTTCTTCCTGGGGGAAGCTAAAGACCTGGGTCATTTTTCCGGTTGCCACCTGGTACAGCCATAAAGCTCCCTCCCGCACAAAAGCAAAATAATTTTGCTTCGTATCGTTTTTATACTGTACATCTCTTCCCGCTATTCCCAGATTGATTCCATTTTCCTGGAGCACCGTATTTTCCGGGTTGAAAATTTGTTGCGTAGTACGCTCAAAATCCAGCAGCATGATACGGGTCTGGGTATAACGCATCCGGTAATATTCCGACACGTTATACAACTCCGTCTCGTTTTGCTCATTGACTGCGGATATCATATAATCCATCACAACCGTAGCCGTAGTGGCATTTAACTCCCGGATACTGGGCGTAGGCTTACTATAAACCTGCGGGTCAAGATCAGCCCATGCAAGCTGAGCGGTGCTGCAATGGATGTTGGTAAAGTTCAGGGTGGTATTATCCCCCGTATCATCCGGTTCCAGTACCTGGGCCAGATCGCTTTCATCCCCGTTCAGGCAGCTTTCGTAAAATCCAGTGGCAAAGTCCAGATAAGCTTTCGTATTTAACCCGTCCTGTTGAATGACCCTGGTGTAATAATATAGATCCCGGCTCCCGGCCCTCACCTGAATCTGCAATACATACTCTGTATTCATCAGAATCTTATTCTGAAACTGGAGGGTAGCTGTCACATAATTTTCGTCCTCCTCCAGCTTATTGACTTTCGTGTTCTCCATAGAGGTCTTTCCGTCCGCGGTAATCACCTCAAAACTCACATCCGTGATCCTGTTGTCATAAGGCTGAATCTGGATGGTCAATTCTCTCTTATCGTTGATAGGCGTCAGCGCGTCCCTCATGGTGGCTACATCCATTTTCTGCACGTAACCGTGCAGACAGTTAAGCTGTGTTCCCTCCCAGGTCATATAGACAAGGGGCAGCGTGGCCTCCCCCATCTGCCCGGTGGTATCCGGCGTATCTCTGTTTAACATTCTTGCAATCAGAAACAGAGATGCTCCAAAGATCAGCAACAGCGCTGCGATCCGTATGATTACTTTCTTCATGATGTTTTCCCCTTATTTATTAAACACATTCAAACCTTGTCCGGCCCTCTGGCTGCTTCACGAAGGAAGAAGCTTGCCAAGCAGAGGTTCCACCCCCAAAAACTCCATACATCGGGTAAGCTTCTCATCCTGCACGCTCTTTCCCGTGTAGATTGCCCGGATCAGAATATTTTTCGGCGTATGCTCCATATCAATAAATTCTAAAATCTGAACCCGATACCCCTTCTGCTCCAGCATCCCCGCCCGCAAAGCGTCGGTAGCTAAAGCCGCTATACGCTCTTTTATCAGCCCGTATTTTAACAGTGGCTGCAAGGTGGGACAATCCATCTGACGGTTTAGTTCATGCTGACAACAGGGTACTGACAGGATCACCCTTGCCTTCCATTTTACCGCTTTTTCCAGAGCATAATCCGTGGCCGTATCGCAGGCGTGGAGGGTGACCACCATATCCACCTGCTCAAGTCCCTCATAAGACGCAATATCCCCGGTCAAAAAGGATAGTTTGTCATAGCCGTAGGCCTCTGCCAGCTTTGTGCAGCGGCTGATTACCTCTTCCTTTAAATCCAAACCCACAATCCTGATGTCCAACCCCTGAAGTACCTTCAGATAGTAATACATCGCAAATGTCAGATAGGATTTACCGCATCCGAAGTCCAAAATGGTCCATTCCCGGCCTCGCTCCACAGAGGGCAGCACATCCTCAATAAACTCCAGAAACCGATTGATCTGCCGAAACTTATCGTATCGGCTTTTCACCACCCGCCCCTCTTTTGTCATAACGCCCAGATCGATCAAAAAGGGCACTGGTTTTCCCTCTTCCAAAATATATTTCTTTCTCCTGTTATGGGATAAGTCAGCTCTGGCGGCCGGTTCCGGTCGCTTTTTTCTCTTCACACTCATCCTGCCCTTCTTGCTTGAAAGAACATGCACCTCCTCCAGCGTAGTCTCCATCTGAAGCTGTTTAAAATCTCCGTTCATCCACTGAAGCACCTGCTCCACCAGATCCTGTCTCTCATAATTTTTATGAAACTCCTGCTTGCCCCGGAGGCTGGCGGCCTGAAACATAATACCCCCCTTCCCCTGTATAGGCCGTATCCTGATTTTGGAAGGCCCGTCCTTGCTTCTGGAACCGCTCAGAGTCATTTTGATCAGGGTTTCTTCTATCTCGTTTTCCAGAATTTCTCTTAATTCATCCATTCTTTACTCCTTCTTGGCCTTGGTAAAGCCATGACTCTATTGTAATGTCTTTAGAGGGAAACCTCAACAAAAACTTTGTAAAAATTTTCGTATTAGAATGGATCTGATCGCTACGTCATGTTCCTTTTCTATCAGTCTAAAAATTATACTATAATTCCCAGAATTTTAAGTATTATTCTATTTATTTTGTTGATATAATATCAGAATCACAGAATTATAATTGGTTAATTTTGGGAAATTTGGAAAATGTTAAGGAGGGATGAAAAAGAAAGTATCAGATCATGCTCGATGGATGTTCAAAACACTTGAAGTAGGAAAGGAGGAAAAAATGCGTATTAAAAAGCAAGTGATGAAAAAAAGTATCGCCCTGTTTATGGGTATGGCAGTTGCCCTGACAAGCACCGGTTTGGATCCCGTCTTGGTACAGGCAGCACAAAAGGAGCCGGTAGCCTCCATACAGCAAGCGCCCCGGCGTGAATCCAAAACCGTCCAGCTCAGCCAACGAAAGATGAGTTTTAACGACGGCTGGAAGTTCAAACTGGTCAACAAATACGACATTAACGACGACAGTGTACAGGCAGAGGCACCGGAGTATGACGACTCCGGATGGGACGGCGTAGAATTGCCCCATGACTGGTCCATCTATCTGGATTTTGAAAACGAGAATGGCGTTCGGCCCAATCAGGGAGGCCTGGCCGGAGGCGTAGGCTGGTACCGCAAGAGCTTTACGCTCTCAGATGACTTTCAGGACAAGTCTATCTCCATCCAATTTGACGGGGTACAAATGATCAGCCAGGTTTGGGTCAACGGACACACCTTTGATGACTGGAAGCAGTATCTGGGCTACATAACCTTCTCTTATGACATTACGGACTACCTGCATTTTGACGGCCAGGAAAACGTCATTGCCGTGAAGGTACAAAATTCCAACAACAACTCCCGTTGGTATTCCGGAGCAGGTATTTACCGGAATGTTTGGCTGGTAGCCACAGATAAGATTCATGTGGCAGATAACGGTGTCTACGTAACCACACCCTTGGAGAAGATCGTGGATTCCACCGGAGAATCTTATGGAAAGTATGAGGAGATTACAGATCCCGCAAAGGCAGGCGTGGACATCCAGACGGAAATCTCCAATGACGCAGATGAAACGGCGGACAATCTTACCTTGAAATCCACGGTTTATGATAAGCAGGGGGACGTGGTTTCCACACAGACGGAACATGTGGAGATTCCGGCGGGTCAGACAGAAACCGTAGAACAGACCGTAGATGTGGAAGATCCCAAGCTTTGGTCCACGGATTCCCCGAACCTGTACTGGGTCAGGACAGAAGTGATCTCTGACGGAGAGATTATCGATCAGACAGACACCCGGTTCGGTATCCGTTACATTGCCCTGGACTCTGATACGGGATTCTACTTAAATGGTGTAAACACAAAGTTAAACGGCGTGTGTGAGCATTCCGATCTGGGCGCCCTTGGTATGGAAGTTTATCAGGCCGCCATCGACCGGAGAATCCGTACCTTAAAGAGTTTTGGTTGTAACGCCATCAGAACATCCCATAACCCGGTGTCCCCGGAATTTATTGAAGCCTGCGATCGCCTGGGTATCCTGGTATTTGAGGAAGCCTTTGACCAGTGGCTGCACACCAAGAACAGCGACGATTACCACAACTACTTTAACAAGGCCTCTGACGGAGAAACCGTGGTCTTTAACAAAACCAGCGACAACAGCCGAATCGAAGTATACCGGGAAGATCTGGTTTCCAATGCGGAACGCGATATTAAGGCCATGGTAGACAGAGATAAAAACTCTCCTGCCGTTTTTGCCTGGAGTACCGGAAACGAAATTGACGATGCGATCTATGCTCATGGTATGGATACGCTGAAAATGCTGACTGGATGGATTAAAGAGATTGATACCACCAGACCCGTTGCGGCCTGCCCGCCCACCTGGTACGGTTATTCCGCCTGGGGACAGCAGGAGCAGCATCTGGCAGCCGCTGAATTTTCCGGCTTCAATTACGGCCACGGCTGGTATGCCGGCGCCCATGAAAGATATCCGGAAATGGTTATCTTTGGGTCAGAAACCGCATCCGCCTTTTACGAAAGAGGCAACTACACCGTAGGAGGACAGAGGGAGCCCAGCGAGTACCCGCTGGCATGGAACTTCTCATCTGCTACCTATTCTATTGAAAACACCAGACCAGCCTACGTGGCAGGAGAATTTGTCTGGACCGGACACGATTATCTTGGAGAGCCCACGCCAAAGGGCTGGCCTTCTAAGAGTTCCTACTTTGGAATCGTAGATATGGCAGGCTTTGAAAAGGATGCTTTCTACTTATATCGAAGTGTGTGGACGGACATTCCCACCGTACACATCCTGCCTCAAAATTGGAACTACTCCGCAGGGGAGGAGGTTCCGGTCTACATCTACACCAACGCCAAAAGCGTAGAGCTGTTTTTGAATGGCCGATCCCTTGGTGTTAGAAATTTTGATAAGGAAACAGCAAGCCCCGTTTACATTCACTGGAGCAATAATGTGGAGTTTGAAGCCGGAGAGCTAAAAGCTGTAGCCTATGACGCGGAAGATGCCACCGGAAACGTGATTGCCACGGATGTGGTAAACACCGCCGAGGAAGCACAATCCGTGGAACTGGCTGCGGACCGGGCTTACATAAAGAATGACGGCAGGGATTTGGTATACGTGGAAGCCACCGTTGAAGACAGTGCTGGTAATATGGTTCCCGATGCAGACAACTTGATTACCTTCCAGGTAGAGGGTGGCGAAATTGTTGCGGTAGACAACGGAAACTCCCAGGATCTGAATCCTTTCCGTGGCGTGAATTACCGGAATGCCTTCAATGGCAAGGCTCTGGTAATTGTAAAAGCCACTGAGGGCAGCACGGAGGACATCAAGATCACGGCCACCGCCCAGAGCGATCGCGGTCTCCTTTCCTCCAATGAGGTCACCGTAGGTTCTGTGGCAGAACTCCCCGGAGACGGTACAGATACGCCGGAAGTTCTTATGCCCCAGGTTACCATTGGTCAGGGTACAGCCGTAGACTCTATGCTGCCGGAAACCATTGATACACTCTATAGCAACGGCGTGATTGAGCAGGCAGTCATTACTTCCTGGAATCTGGAAAATCTGAATACCAACGAACCGGGAACTTATACTGTAAGCGGAATGGCTGAAGGATTGGACGAAGAATTCCAGTGTGAAATTACGGTAAAAGAAATCGCAAAGGTACAGGATGTAAACATAACCACCATCACGGGTGTGGAGCCTGCTCTACCCAGATTTGTAACCATTGAATACGCGGATGAAACCGTAGGCGCGGCAGCCGTGAAATGGGATGAGATTTCAGATGATCTCTACGCTCAGGCAGGCACCTTTGACGTGACCGGAAAGATTGGTCCTGAACTGTCTGTAACAGCCCATGTGACCGTGAAAGAGGTCAAATCCATAGAAGAAATCAGCGTGGATACCCTGCTTGGCCAGATGCCGTCATTGCCCTCAAGCGTGGAGGTGACCTTTACAGACAATACCACAGAGGAAATGGGCGTAAGCTGGGTGATCAGTCAGGAGGACGTAGCGTCCGCAGGCGTGGCCAAGATTACCGGAAATCTGATGGGCTCTCTGCAAACAACCGCCACCGTTAACGTACAATATGTCGTTTACGCCACAGATCTGGAATGGTCTCAGACCGAAGGAACCGTTGTGGCAGACCAAAGCGTAGGCGGCAACCAACTGAAGGCCAGAGTGGAACAGGGTGGTCCGCCTACATCTTATGACAGAGGAATCGGAACCCTGGCAGACTCCCAGGTGGTATACGACATTGCCGGAAAAGGATATGAAAGATTCCAGTCTTACATTAGTCTGGGCTTTGATTATGGACAGGGGGCTTTAGGAGCCGTTGTGTTTAAAGTATACCTGGACGATGAGACAGAACCTGCATATGAAAGCCCGGTAATGACCCATGCCACAAGAAATATCCTGGTAGATGTGGATGTAAGCAGTGCCTCCAAGGTTCGTCTGGTGACCGAGGTTGGCATTCCGGAAGGCGGAGAAGCCTATGAAGAGGCGTACAATCTGGCTGACTGGTGCGATGCCAAGTTTCTTACAGACAACCTGGCCGTACAGGAAGCTTTGCCAGACGAAAACTTCTTCTATTACACGGAGCTTGGGGAGATTCCTACTCTCTTTGATACCGTGGACGTAAGAATCGACGAGGAGCACACCGCTTCCTTCCATGTGGAATGGCCGGAATTCACACCGGACATGTTTAATAAAGCTTCTTATCAGGAACTTGAAGGAAGGGTAACCGGAGTCAAAGACACTACCGTAAAGGCAAAGGTCATTGTAGACTACGACAATGCCATGCTGGATCCATCCGTTCTGGACGCTATCGGCACTTACCAGATTAGCGAGATTTTTGACTACGTGCCCACTCCGGACGCAAAGGTGGATATCGATGCTATGGAAGACATTCACGAAAAATCCACTCTGCTTTATGACTGGACCAGTAACCTGCTGATCGAGAATTGTACCACAAAGGATTACGGATTCCACTACGGCGTCTATCCAGATCCTAACAACGCCAACCCCGAATACCTGATTGTACGGGCTCCGGCCATCCAGAGCTTCCGTGTGAGGGGCACAGTGGGCAGTGGAGGTAACGTAAACCAGAGCTTTACCTTCTACACTTCATCAGATGGACAAAACTGGACAGAATTTACAAATTATGAAAAGACCGCAGATACCTCCTGGGGCGCATGGCCCAGCAGATTTTATACCGGAAAGGATCTGCCTATGGGGACCAACTATCTGAAAATCGCTTTCCCGGCCGGAAATACCTGGCAGTTCAATCTGAACGAAGTACACATCAATGGGGGAGAGGTTTCTCAGGAAGGTACCAACACGGTCGGCTTAAATGCCAATGGGGGAACACTACCGGAGGGAACTTCAAACAGAATCACCGTGGAAGAGGGAGCTGCCATCGGAGAACTGCCGGTTCCTGCCAGAAACAGATATACCTTTAAGGGATGGTTTACACAGGCCGAAGGCGGCGAAAAAATTACCCCAGCATATGTGCCGGAAGCTTCCATGATCCTCTACGCCCAGTGGGAGAAAATACCGGTAGAGCAGGAGGAGACCGTCGTTTACTTCGTAGACAGCGGCGCGTCCCAATTTTCTCAGGCCGGACAGGACTTTGTGGAAGAATGGGCAGATACCATCAGGAACACAAACCCGGATCAGGCTTACGATGCAGAAAGCGGCTGGGGCTATACCAACGACAAAGACGATTTGGAGGTAAACGGCAGCGGTGACGCCTATAGCACGATCCGTAACTTCAAGGGAGGACACAACGGTCTGACCATGACGTACCAGTTTGCGCTGGAAGCCGGAACCTATGATGTGATTACCGGATTCTGTGACCCATGGTCCGCATATGCAAATGGCGATCGCCATGCGAAAATCACGGTTGCGGACACAGATCAGCAGATCCTTGCCACAGAAGAAGACTATGAAATTACGGCCAACCGAGAGACTGTCACACTGGAGAACGTGAAGGTAGCCGCAGACGGAAACATTACGGTAAACCTTACGCCTCTGGTTCACAATCCAGATAACCTGGACAGCTGCGACATGCTAATCAGCTTTATTGTAATTATTAAGAAGCCCGAGCCCTCTCCCATGACGGATCTTGGAAGCTGGATTCAATTTATGGAGAACCTGCCAATGAAGGAATACACAGCAGAAAGCTGGGCTGCTCTTCAGGCAGCCATCGCTCAGGCAAAGGAAGTGGAATCTAACGCTGACGCAACGAGAGAGCAGATAGATCAGGCCATTGCCAATTTAGTAGCCGCCTTTGGAAATCTGGAATACGGCGTGCAAAAACAGCATCTGCAGGCAGCCATTGACGCGGCCCGTGCCATTTTGGACACCGCTTCGGATTACGAAGAAGAAAGTCTGACTACTTTGAAATCCATCATGGAGGCCGCTCAGGCGCTTCTGGATCATTCCGCAGCCACACAGGAAGAGGTAAACCAAATGGCCAGCGATATGATCGATGCCATTGTACAGATAATCAAAAACGCAGACCTGACCTCTTTAGAAGAGCTTCTTGCCGCAGTAGAGTCCCTGGATGGAAACAAATATACTTCCGCCAGCTTCCAGGTACTGGAGGATGCCGTTTCTGCCGCCAGGGAGGTTCTGGACAATTCCGACAGAACGGAAAGCGACCTGTCAGAAGCTTACAAGCAGATTTCCGCAGCTATCAGAGGCCTCGTGATGAAAGGAAACAAAGCTGCTTTAAGCGCAGTAATGGAAAAGGCACAGGAAACCTTAAACGCTGCGGAGCACTATATTCCCTCCAGCATCCTTGAACTTGAGGGAGCTCTTTCACAGGCCCGGACAGTATATAATGACGAGGATGCCTCTCAGGCAGAAGTCAATGCGGCAACCGAAGCTCTGACAAACGTACTGGCAGCTGCCCGTCTGAAAGGTGATGTGAATGGAGATAACGTGGTGAACACAAATGATTCCACCTTACTGCTGCGCTACAATGCAGAGCTGGATACTCTGGATGCACAGCAGCAAAGCGGCGCTGATGTAAATGGAGATGGTATCGCAGATACCAAGGATGCGGTATTGATTCTGAAATACTCCTCTGAAAAAATCTCCGCCTTTTAAAGCATGAAAGCAGGGTGCAGTACAACCTTTCATGATTGTACTGCACCCTCTTTATGCAAAACATCTATATATCCGAAATCAAAAACGAAGCTGTGTCTTCAATACCATCTTTTACAATTGCGGTGCCTGCATCTTCTCCGATGCATCTCCTGCAGCAGCAGTACCTGAACCATATCCCCCAGCCAATTCTTTCTGGGCGGCCGTCGTTTCCTGTCCACATTCATCGTAAATACCTCTTCTGCCTCCTGTTCCTGAGGCAGGTCAAACTGATCCTGTACTTTATCATAGATATCATTTATGATTTTCAGCAGCATGACTCTGTCCGGCTGCTCCTCAAACATGACGCTGCCATCGTACTCCATCTTATCGCATTCTTCTTCCACATACTGCATGATTTTTTTCGCCGCATCCGGATACATCTCTTTCAAGCGCTGCATATCCCGTTCATACTCCTGCTCATCCTGATAAATACTCGGGACATTTGAAAATCCATATGCCTGATAGTAGGGCAGCGGCTGTTGATCCTGAGGCATATTTCTCCTTTGCATATACGTGGGGACCCTTGGCTGCATACCGCCGGGCATAGGCGGCTGAATGGAATTTCCCCATGAGTTTTGTCCTGTATAAGGTAAAGGTGCCCCATAAGAGGGCATAGTTCCCTGTTCCGGCATGCCAGCAGGAATATCCTGTCCGCAGGAACCCGAAGTATTCTGCATTCCCATACAATAGGGGCATCTCCAATAGGGGGGCTGATAATTCATAGACTTGTTTCCTCAAAGTTTCTCCCTTTACTATATGCAAAAACCACAAATTTGCCTATCTTCAATAGTCCAGCCCAATCACCGGAATAGCCATATAGACGTAGGTCTTATCTTCCAGTTCCTGATAATACATGGCAAGGTTGATGTTTACTTTCTTACGCTCCTGATACTCATACTCTTTTACATAAGACGTGTAGCCATAAATCGTGTAAAGCTGCATATCCCGGTTCTCGGAAACTACTTTGGCTTCTAACTCCTGAAAAAGACCATCCGCAATCTGATTCCTCTCTTCTAATGTGAGATTTCCATCGTAACAGCCTATTACATTGGCGGAGCTTTTGCTCTCCTCCATATCGTCATTCAAAATCTCCTGAAGCTTTTGTCTGTATGCCAGTGCGTTTTCCACAGAGCCTTTCATGGATATATTAGCAATCAAATATTGTTTTGGCTCCTCCCCCAGGGATGTGATCAGACGCAACGTGGTAGTAGCGCCTTTGGCCTCTTTTACCAGTTTGCTCTCTTCCCTGGTCTTTTCGTATTTTCTCACCACCTCAACGGGATCTCCGATACCTAAAGATGCGGCCGCCTGCCTTAAGTACGCTTCCCGTTCCTCCAATTCCAGAAAATCTTTTTTGTATACCCCGTAGTATTCCACCACGCTCTCTTGCTGCTTCGTACCTACCTGAGCAAAAACCTGTACGATTTTATCCTCACGGGTATCACTGCCGTGTACCAGTTGCTGAATCCCCGCCAAGAGCCATAAAGCTGCTAAAATAAAGATTCCCAGTTTTTTCATACGAAAATCCCTCCATTCGATATCTGAGTATGTCCGAGTGGAAGGATTTTATACGAACCGTTAAGGCTCTTGTTTGATATATTTAGGCATTGCCCCCAGACCACCAGGCTTTTTCCGTCAATATGGTGACTTTCTCCTTTAAGATCAGAATCAGCCCCTCCTGGAGGGATACCTCCTTTTGATTCGTCTGCTCTGTAATTGTCGCTTTCCCCGGCCGTACAATGGCAGTCAGCGGAACATGGTCTTTATAAACGCCCATCTCTCCCTCCGAAGTAGTCAGCTCCACCATTCTGGCTTGCCCTTGGTAAAAAACCTGATCCGGTGTTATGATTTCCAGTTCAAACAGCTTGTCCTGTTCCATGCACTCACCCCTGTTTTGACCGCGCGATCACATCATCAATCCCGCCTGCATTCAAAAAGCAGCTCTCCGGGATTTCATCGCAGTTTCCTTCCAGGATTTCCTGAAATCCCCGGATGGTTTCCCCAATTGGCACATACCTTCCCTCAATTCCCGAAAACTGCGTAGCCACATAAAAGGGCTGGGACAAAAACCTTTGAACCTTCCTGGCCCTGCTTACAATAAGCTTTTCTTCCTCAGACAGCTCATCCATACCCAGGATCGCAATGATATCCTGAAGCTCTTTATATTTTTGCAAAATTTGCTGTACTCCCCTGGCTACAGCGTAATGTTCCTTTCCCACCACGCTGGGGCTTAAGATACGGGAGGTAGATTCCAGAGGATCCACTGCCGGATAGATTCCCAACTCCACAATGGACCTGGATAAAACCGTAGTGGCGTCCAGATGGGCAAAGGTGGTGGCAGGCGCCGGATCGGTCAAATCATCCGCAGGCACGTAAACCGCCTGAACAGAAGTAATAGAACCCGTTTTCGTGGAAGTAATACGCTCTTGAAGAGCGCCCATCTCGGTTTGCAGCGTGGGCTGATAGCCCACCGCAGAGGGCATCCTTCCAAGCAAGGCTGACACTTCAGAACCTGCCTGGGTAAAACGGAAAATATTATCAATAAACAGGAGAACATCCTTGCCTCCCTGGTCCCGAAAGTATTCTGCCATAGTCAATCCGGTCAGCGCCACCCGCATTCTGGCTCCCGGCGGCTCGTTCATCTGGCCGAAAACCATGGTGGTCTTTTGAATGACGCCGGAATCCTGCATCTCATGGTACAGATCGTTTCCCTCTCTGGTGCGCTCGCCCACACCAGTAAAAACAGAATAGCCCCCATGCTCTGTGGCGATATTGCGGATCAGTTCCTGAATCAGCACTGTTTTTCCCACGCCGGCGCCTCCGAAAAGGCCAATCTTTCCCCCTTTCTGATAGGGGCACAAAAGATCCACCACCTTGATTCCCGTCTCCAGTACCTCCGTAACTGTGGACTGCTCCGAAAAGGCCGGTGCCTTTCTGTGTATGGGAAGATATTCCACGTCCTTTGGAGGCTCCTTTTGATCTATAGGTCTGCCGGTCACATCGAACATACGCCCCAGGGTCTGCTCCCCTACCGGTACACAGATGGGTGACCCGGTGGCCACCGCCTCCATTCCCCGTATCAGGCCATCGGTGGATCCCATGGCAATACAGCGCACCGTATCATCGCCCAAATGCTGGGCTACCTCCGCTACCAACTCCACGTTTTTTTCCGAGTCTATATGGATGGCTTCGTAGATATGCGGAAGATGGCCGGCTGAAAATTTAATATCCAGTACTGCACCGATGATTTGCGTAATCTTGCCTTTTATTCCTTCTTCCATTGTTTCGTTCCTTTCACATAATTTCGATTGCAAAGCTGCTAACGGATGGCTTCCGCCCCGGCAATCATTTCTGTTAACTCCCGGGTAATGGAACTTTGGCGCGCCCGGTTATACTGCAAAGCCAAATGCTCCATCATTTCCTGCGCATTGCCCGTGGCTGCATCCATAGCCTGCATCCTGGCCCCATACTCGCTGGCCTGGGATTGTATCAGGGCTGCGTAGAGCAGACTGGTCACATATCGGGGAATCATCACATCCAAAACTTCCTCCTCCCCCGGCTCGTAGTTCATAGGTCCGTCTAAACTCCCTTTTCCTAACCCGATCGGATCCCTCTCCACCGGCAGCAGTTTTACCAGCCTGGGCTCCTGGACCATCGTGTTTTTAAATGCTGTATAAGCCAGATAAATTTCTCCCACCTTTTCAGTTCTAAAGTCTTTCAGCAGCCTGCCCGCCATCTTCTCAGCATCTTCAAAGGAAGGATCTGGTACGACTTGGCTGTAATCGGCCACAACCGTATATCCCCTTCGCTCCAAAGACTCTCTTCCCTTCTGCCCCACCACATAAAGGGCCACGTCCTCTTGGGGAAATCCTGTCTCCATTACCATTCTCGCCACATTTGCATGATAGCCCCCCGCCAGTCCCCGGTCTGAAGTAATCACCAGTACCGCCTTTGCGGAACCGGCGCCCGCAGTTAAATATGGATGCCGGATGGGGCCGGTTCTGGCCAGAATTGTGGTTACCGTATCATATACCGACTGAAAATAGGGTCTTAGGCTTTCTGCTCTGCCTCTGGTTTTTTGAAGCTTTACCGTGGATACCAGCTTCATTGCCTTGGTGATTTTCTGAATGCTGGCGATGCTGTCTCTGCGTCGTTTGATATCTCTCATAGAAGGCATTTATGCATCACTCCTTTTTCCCTGTTTCAGGAACCCATCCTTACATTCCAAAATAACCCGGGTCAGCGTCTCCTGCATTTTGGGGGATAATTCCTTTGTGTCTGCAATCTGCCGAGGGATTTCAGGATATCTTGTTGTCACATATTGAAACAATTCCGTTTCAAATATTGACACTTTTTCCGTCTCAATATCCAAAAGCAGCTTTTTGGTGGCCGCAAAGAGAATGATTACCTGATATTCCACAGACATGGGGGCATACTGAGGCTGCTTTAATACCTCGCGGATTCGTTCACCCTGAGCTAGCTTTACCCTGGTATCCGCATCCAACTCTGATCCAAACTGGGAAAAGGATGCCAGCTCCCGGTACTGGGCCAGTTCCACACGGATGGGTCCCGCAATCCGTTTCATAGCCGGAATCTGTGCCGCTCCCCCTACACGGGACACGGAGAGTCCTGGATTTACCGCAGGGCGAAAACCTGCGTGAAACAGTTCCGACTCCAGATAAATCTGACCGTCTGTAATGGAAATAACATTGGTTGGAATATAAGCGGAGACATCTCCGGCCTGGGTTTCGATAATGGGCAGCGCCGTCAGGGAACCGCCTCCTAATTTTTCCGAAAGCCGGGCCGCCCTCTCCAACAACCTGGAATGCAGATAAAACACATCCCCCGGATAAGCCTCCCGGCCAGGTGGACGGCGAAGCAACAGCGACAAGGTTCGGTATGCGGCTGCATGTTTGGACAAATCATCATAGACAATTAACACATCCTCCCCCTTTTCCATCCACTCCTCCCCCATGGCGCATCCCGCATAGGGAGCGATATACTGGAGCGGTGCAGGTTCACTGGCTGGAGAAGCCACTACCGTGGTATAATCCATGGCCCCGTTCTCCGTCAGCGTCTTTACAATAGAAGCCACTGTAGAAGATTTTTGTCCGATCGCCACATAGATACACTTTATTCCTTCCTCTTTCTGATGGAGGATCGCATCCAGGGCAATGGCTGTTTTTCCGGTCTGGCGATCCCCAATGATGAGCTCTCTCTGCCCTCTGCCAATAGGAACCATGGCATCGATGGCCTTGATTCCGGTCTGGAGCGGGGTATCCACAGTTTTTCGATCCAAAACCCCCGGAGCCTCCTTCTCAATGTCGCGGTAAGTCTCCGTCTGAATGGGTCCTTTCCCATCTATGGGAATTCCCAGGGCATTGACCACTCTGCCCGTCAGGGCATTTCCTGTGGGAACCTTCACAACGGTTCCCGTGGTCTTTACCGTATCTCCCTCACGAATCATATCCACATCGCTTAGAAGCACAGCACCCACATTGTCTTCCTCCAGATTCATCACCATGCCGTGTACTTCGTTGGGAAATTCCAAAAGCTCTCCCTGCATGGCTCCATCCAGACCGTGAATCCGCGCAATACCGTCTGCCACTTGGATTACCGTTCCCACGTCGTCCACGGCCAACTGGGAGGAATAACGCCGTATCTGTTCTTTTATAACAGAACTGATTTCCTCTGGTCTTAATTTCATGGTGCCCAACCACCTTCCTTTTCAAGTTCTGGAGAAATCCTCATCAGCTGCGCACTCAGGCAAGCCAGCCTGTGCCTGACGCTGGCATCGATTACCCGGTCACCGACCCGGACCACCAGGCCGCCAAGCAAACGTTCATCCACCTGATAAGTGATTTCCATGGTACGACCCTTTGTCATTGAAAGCAGTTTTTTTTCTATTCTGCCCTTCCAGGTCTGATTAAGAGCTACAGCGGTTATCACAATGGCCCTGCTGGCCCCCAGATAATCTCTGCTCCGCTCCAGAAAATCATGAAACATGGAGGGTATCTCCTGAAATCTTCCCTTTTCGACCACCAGGAGCAAAAATCCTTCCAAGTCTTTTGCAACCCGATCCTTTAAGCATTCCTGTATCAGCCTGACCCGCTCCTTCCTGGATAGCCTGGGGTCACCCATCAAACGAAAGAGCTCCGGATTCGCCTGGAAAGCTTCTTGTATCAACATGACCTGCTGCTGGTACTCCTGTATCCGTTGTCTTTCCACCGCCAGCTCAAACAGGGCATCCCCATATACTTTCGATGCTAACTTTGCCATGTCCGGTCACCTATCTCTTTTAACGCATCTTCCAACAACTCATCCTGTATTTTCGCCGTTATTGAAGCGGCAATTGCTTTCTCAGCCATCAGGGATGCCACCTGTATCATCTCCCTCTTTAGGTCATCCGCAGCACTTTTTCTGTCCTCCTGTATTTGGGCGTTAGCCCTGGCCACCCGACGATCTGCTTCCCTTTTTGCCTCCGCCAATATCTGCTCCTGGCTGTAAAGAGCCTTTTTGCGGGCATCCTTTAAAAGAATCTGCGCCTCTTTGTCTGCTTCCCCAAGTCGGTCCTGAAACTGCTTTTTTAAATTCAAAGCGTCTTCTTTCTCCTGTTTGGCCAAATTCAAATCCTCCTGTATATGCTCCTGACGCTTTTTTAAAAAATCTCGCGCAGGATTAAACAGCAGGTATGACAGGAGCACAAACATAAGAAAAACAGAAAGAGCCAGCAGTACGGTATCATGAATGAGCTGTGCATCCAGCTGAAACAATCGCTCCAAAGTGTTTCCTCCTCTCCGCGTTTTCCCACTTCCGGTATGATCTACAGTCTTCCAAGGAGGGGATTCGCAAACAGAAGAATAAAGGCTACCGCCAGCCCATACAGACCTGTAGTTTCCGCAACTGCCTGGCCCAACAGCATGGTGGACGTGATATCTCCCCTGGCCCCGGGATTTCGCCCCACGGCCGCTGCAGCCTGCCCTGCCGCGTGTCCCTGTCCGATTCCGGGGCCCAATCCCGCGATCATGGCCAATCCCGCGCCAATGGCTGAGCAGGCTAATATTAAACCTTCGTTTGTAATTCCATTCATAGTAACTACCTCCTATTTGATTGTTTAAGACTGTTGCGGAAGTCTGTCCGCCACAAATACCATGGTGAGCATACAGAACACATATGTCTGGATTGCTCCTGAAAAAATGTCAAAATACAAATGTAAAAATCCCGGCCAGAAAATGGCGATAGGCGACAGCAGTGTATAGATTAAAGACAGCAGCACTGTACCGGATAATACATTGCCAAACAGACGCAAGGACAGGGAAAAAGGAACCGCAATTTCCCCGATCAGATTGATCGGAAAAAGAAGGGGCAGCGGCTGAAACAGCCCTGTAAACGCCTTCGCCTTCTGAAACTTCAGGTTGTTGTACTGAATGATGCCAAAGGTAATCAGTCCCAGAGGGAGCGTTACACCGTAGTCCGCTGTAGGAGCCCTAAGTCCAAACACTCCGGAAATATTGCTGATAAAAATAAACAGAAAGAGGGTTCCGATATAATTGACAAATCTTCCACTAAAAGACCCCATACCGGATCGAACCATATCATCCAACTTTTCCACCAACAGCTCCACCAGATTCTGAAATCTGTCCGGAACCAAGCTGGCGTGCCGCATCTTTTGGTTAGCCGCTATGGCAAATAGCAAAATCACCGCCATTACAATCAAAACACTGACATGGGTAGTCGTAAGATAAAACTCATGGCCAAACAGGCGGTAACGAATCAGTCCATGGATCATAAAATCCACTTTGCCGGCCGCAGCTATCAGATTGCCCTGCCCAAGATATTCTGCACCCACACTCTCACCTTCCTTTTTTTCTCAGTTTTACCCGTAGTCTGTGCAGAATCGGCTGCAGATATGCTCCTATTTTGATAGAAAGCAATCCAAGCAGCAAAGCCACCGCATTTCCAAGGCGAAGGGCCATGGCTCCGATAAACAAAACCAGAAAAATCCCCGTGCGAATGGTATACATTTTCTGGTAATATCTGGCTGCCTGCTCCTTAGAAAGTTCCACCGCCCGTCTGATGCAATGGTTTATATGCAGCGTCAACACCAGTGAGATGGCTACGCCAATCCAAAGTCCCGCCGTATAGTAACCCTTATCCGCAAAAAACCACATGCCCACGCCTTGTGAAAGCAGTCCCCAAAGCATCATTCCTGCGATCAGTTCTGAGGCAGTCTCACCCAGTCCTTTGCCTTTCTCCCCGTTCATTCTTGCTCGCACCTCCTCCTGACTGAAAACCGTTTCTTCATTCTGCACATTTTTTTCCGTTTTATACACATCTGCTTAAAATCTTTTCTCCCGTCAGGCCTATTTCGAAGCAAGCATAAAAACGGCGGCCTGTTTTTCAGGCCACCGCAATATAAACTCAATCCCTATGCTTTTTATCGTCCGCCTTTCTTTTTTCTTCTCACAGAATATCCAAACGTACCAAGCTCCCTTCCCAGCTCCAGATATTCCCCATGAGAATACGCCAAAAGGCCGCTTTTATTTAAGTTAAATTTTCCCCGCTCGTCCAGATACCGCTCATCCACCTGCACGGCCAGTACCCTGGCCAAAAACATATGGTGAGATCCCAGTTTCTGCAACTGAGTCACCTGACACTCAATATTCACCGGACTTTCCACAATGACAGGCGCCTTTACCTGTACGCCTTTCCCGGCAGTTAAATGCATCCTCTGAAATTTATCCACGTCCCTTCCGGAACACACCCCGCAAAAGTCTGTGGCCCTGGCCAGTTTTTTGGTGGTCAGATTGATCACAAACTCCCCAGTCTCCCGGATGATATCGTAAGAATACCGTTCCGGCCTCACAGAAATATACGCCATGGCGGGATTGGTACATACCGTCCCGGTCCAGGCCACGGTAATGATATTTGGCCGTTCCCCCTGTCTTTGACA
This sequence comes from uncultured Lachnospiraceae bacterium, assembly GCA_902476645.1. Lineage (GTDB taxonomy): Bacteria > Bacillota > Clostridia > Lachnospirales > Lachnospiraceae > CABSEG01. Next base: position 43,953 of record CABSEG010000006.1, read on the forward strand.
GCTTACCATAACGGCGGGCAAAGGGTACACCATATTTCCCGCCTTCCACACTTGTTTTCCCATATCCATCTCCTTATTGTTGAAGGGCATTCATAAAAGCCGGAATCAGCTGCTTCTTTCTGGAGACCACTCCGTTGAGCCTGGTACAGTGGTTCTCTGGTTTTTGATGAAATGCTTCCTCCACCAGCTCCTCGCTCTCCCCTCCAAAACAGAGCAAGTTCGTTGATTCGTGGATAATATCCGTCAGCATAAAAAACAGCATCGACTCCCCGTGCATACCCAGATTCTTTTCCATGTAGGGAAGCAGCCGTTCCTTAATTTCCTCCAACTCCTCCGGATTCATGGAGTTGATCTGTCCCACGCCAAAGTTTGCTTTATTCACCTCAAATTTCTTAAAATCCTGGTAAAAAATCTCCTCCGCGGATTTTCCTTTCAGATTGCTTCCCGCCGCAAACATCTCTTTGGCAAAGCTCTCGCACTCAATTCCCGCGATGGCGGCCAGATCCTGGGCTGCTGCCCTGTCCACAGCTGTGCAGGTGGGAGAGCGAAACATCAGCGTATCAGAAATAATGGCGGCACATAAAAGTCCTGCGATATTCGCGGGGATCTCAAGTCCTTTTTCCTGATAAATCTGATACATGATAGTGCAGGTACATCCCACCGGCTGATTCCGAAAGTACACCGGCGCCATGGTTTCTAAAGAGCCCAGTCTGTGGTGATCAATAATCTCTAAAATCTCCGCGCTCTCAATATTATCCACCGCCTGGGACGCCTCATTGTGATCTACCAAAATCAGTCCTCTGCGCTTAATGCCAAGCAGGTTCCGTCTGGAAACCATGCCTACATAATGCCCGTGCTTATCTACTACCGGGAAGTCCCGGTAGCGCTTCTTTGCCATGATATCCTTAATTGAATCCGTGTAATCATCCATCTCGAACGTCAGGAGATTGCGCTTTTTCATAAAATGCTTCACCGGCATACTCTGGTTAATCAGCCTGGCTACCGTGTACGTATCATGGGGAGTGCTGATAATGGAGCATACCCTCTCCTGGGCCAGCCTCTTTATGGTTCTGGAGACAGGGGCGCCTTCACATACAATGATGCAGCTGGCATTCATCTCAATGGCGCAAAGCTGTGACTCATAACGATTGCCCAAAATAACCAGGTCGTCCTGTTCAATATAATTCTCCATCAAATCCGGATTGGCCGCAGCAATCACTACTTTACCTTTGACAAAATAGGCATGCTCATTTCCCACAACCATGGTTCCATCCAGGGTTTCCAGAATGTTTTTATACTGGGTTCTGGCTGTGGATAAAATAGAGTTGTCATAGACGTCCATATAAGATTGCGCAATATCACTGATGGTAATCAATCCTTCCAGTTCGTCCCCATTCTTTGTGATCGGCAGCGTGTTCAGATTTTCATTGCGCATCAGAGTCCATGCCTTTTTCAGTGAAATGCTGTTACTGACGCCAGCCACCCTGCGTACCTCCATATCCTTTACCTTCGTTCCCACATTAGGGACGTATCCTGGGAGCTCCGTGTGAAAACGTTCCAGCACATACTTAGTCTCCTCGCTGATTTGCCCTGCCCTTTTGGCGACGAAGCACCCTTCCTCGCTTCGGTTCTTAATATCCGCATAGGCAATGGCAGAGCAGATGGAATCCGTATCGGGATTCTTATGTCCAATAATATAAATCTTTCTTCCTGCGCTCTGACTGTTGGCAGCTTCCATATTTTCCTCCTATTCATATATGATGCCGTCTGACCGGACTGCGGCGTAGACAAGCTTCCTGTTTTGGGGCTTTTGATCGGAAAAAGAGAGCGCCCCAAGGAACACTGGTTCCGCCTGATCAAACGCCTTCTGATCAGAAGCAAAGAGAGTACAAAGTACCTCTCCCTGTCTCACATAGTCTCCCGTTTTTTTGTGCAAAATCATACCGGCCCCAGGGTCAATGGGTGCCTCCTTGGTTGCCCTTCCGGCTCCCAGCACACAGCAGGCACGCCCACAGGCCTCCGCGTCCATATGGGACAGATAGCCGCTTTTTGCCGATATCACCTTTCTGGAAAAAGGCGCCCTGGGGATCTTTCCCGGTGTCAGTAAAAAGGAGCGATCCCCGCCTTGGGCTTCCACCATTTCTATCAGCTTTTGAAGCGCCGCCTTGCTCTTTAACGCCTCTTGGGCCATGTCCAGACATTGCGCAAGACTTCCCTTTCCCGCCAGACACAGCATATTGGACGCCAGCTTCAGACACACCTGTTCCAGATCCTTAGGGCCCACGCCGTTTAAGGTTTCTATGGCCTCCTCCACCTCCAACGCATTCCCAATCTTTCTGCCCAGAGGAATATCCATATCCGTAATCAGAGCCATCGTTTTCTTTCCCCTTTGCGTGCCAATGGCAACCATCTTTTGGGCCAGCTGCAAAGCGTCCTCGAAACGTTTCATAAAAGCTCCGCTTCCCACCTTCACATCCAGCACGATGCAATCGCTGCCGGCCGCCAGCTTTTTACTCATAACAGAGGCGGCAATCAGCGGGATGCTCTCCACCGTAGCGGTCACATCCCGCAGGGCATACAATTTTTTATCCGCAGGAGCCAGATTTCCCGATTGACCCACGATGCCCAGACCTGTCCGCTTTACCATATCAAAAAACTCCTTGGTCGTAAAGGAGGTTTTTACCCCTGGTATGGACTCCAGTTTATCCACCGTACCGCCTGTATGACCCAGGCCTCTGCCTGACATCTTAGCCACCTTCACACCGCAGGCGGCGGCTATAGGCGCTACAATCAAGGTGGTTTTATCGCCAACCCCCCCTGTGGAATGCTTATCCACCTTTACTCCTGGAATTTCTGATAAATCGGCCATATCCCCGCTTTGCGCCATAGCATCTGTAAGAATGGCGGTTTCCCGGTCATCCATCCCCTTAAAGTAAATAGCCATCAGCATAGCGGACATTTGATAATCCGGGATGTTCCCCTCCACATACCCCGAAACCAAGAACCGAATTTCCTCTTCCGTAAGAGTTCCTCCATCTCTCTTTTTCCGAATCAGGTCACAACATCTCATCTTTTTACTCTCCTTTCCCCAGAGAAAAATGCTCCGGCAGCAACTGACCCAGTGTATATGTCTTCCAGGTTTTCAAATCCTCAGCCAGAATCACAGGAAAATCCGGTCCGCAAAACTCCGCCATCACCTGCCTGCAAATTCCGCAGGGCGGACAGTAGGCCGTGTCCGCTCCCCACACTCCTCCCACAATGGCTATGGCCTCAAAGGTACGCTCCCCCTGGGCCACGGCCTGAAAGAAAGCCGTTCGCTCTGCGCAATTTGTGGCCGAATAGGAACTGTTTTCCACATTACACCCCCGGTAAATTCTGCCGCTTTCTCCAAGAAGCGCCGCTCCCACGCAAAACCCGGAATATGGCGCATAGGCAAATTTCCTGGCTGCAAATGCCTCTTTTATCAGTGTTCTCTCATCCATCTCGTCTTATCCTTTCCCAAATGCTCTCTCCATAAATGCCATCCCGAAAAATTCCAAATATTTCCTGATCTTTGTACATATCTTCTCTATCTGTGATTGTTCATATTTATAAGTACCGTTCTCATGTTACTATCTTAACATTAATCATATTCCGATTCAATGACTTGACGGTCTACCCCGTAAAATGGTATAGTTTACTCATATGGCACAAAGCGCAAAGGAGGACAACATCATGTCAGAAGAACTGGAAAAAGAAGTAACCGAAACTGCTGTAGAGACACCTGTAGATCAGGATGCCGTTAAAGAGACGCAGCCTAAAGAGGCACAGCCTTCCGAGACAATGGCAGACTATGCCGACGAGTTGGAGGCATCCTTCAAACAGATCCACGAGGGCGATATCCTCACCGGTACGGTCATCGGTGTCAGCGAGGATGCCATCACGCTGGATCTGAAGTATTATACCGAAGGTATCATCCGTCTGGAGGACTACAGCAGCAATCCCAATGTAAATTTGAAAGAAGAAGTGCAGATTGGCACAGAAATGTCCGGCACCGTGATCCGCAAAGATGACGGAGAAGGACATATTCTGCTTTCCTCTAAGGATGCCAACGATACGCTCGCATGGGATAAATTACAGTCCTATATGGACAACGGTACCGACCTGGATGTAAAGGTAGGCGGTGTGGTAAAAGCCGGGGTCATCGCTTACGTGGAAGGAATCCGCGGATTTATTCCGGCATCCAAGCTTTCCCTCAGCTATGTGGAAAATCTGGAAGAGTGGTTGGGCAAGGAGTTGAAGGTGCGGGTCATCACCGTAGACCGCAGCCGGGAAAAGCTGGTACTCTCCGCCAGAGAGATTTTAAGAGAACAGGCCAGAGAGGCTCGCAAAGCCAGGATTTCCAAAGTGGAAATTGGGCTGGTGACCGAAGGTGTGGTGGAATCCCTTCAGCCCTATGGCGCTTTTGTTGATCTTGGCAACGGGCTTTCCGGGCTGGTACATATCTCGCAAATCAGCGAAAAACGAATCAAAACCCCTGCGTCTGTTTTGAATGTGGGAGATAAAGTAAAAGTAAAAGTTATCGCCATTAAAGACGGTAAACTGAGTCTGAGCATGAAGGCCCTCAACGATGTGGCTGCCGAGGAGGTTACAGAGGAAACCTTCGATCTTCCCAAGACCGAATCCCTGACCACAAACCTGGGCTCTCTGTTCAAAAATCTGAAGCTAAACAAATAGCACAAACCAATTTGCAGAGTTATCGTTTATTTACACAAAAAAGAGACCGTTTATCGGTCTCTTTTTTGTTATTCTTACAATAAATTCAAATCTTATTCATATTTTATTCACATTTGATTGGTATACTTTAGACATCTCGAAAGAGATCATTTGTTTTCTATCGTAATGGTTTCATTACACATAAAGATAATTTTTTTCATAATAGCCTCCGGTGAACCAGACACCGGGGGCACTCCTCATTTTAGGGGATATTTTCTCCCCCGCTTTTCCATCATTGGCGATACGTTCTTAAAAAGTCCCCAATACTCTCAATGGACTCTTTCAGTACTTCCACTCTGGGCAAATACACCACACGAAAATGATCCGGCTGTTTCCAGTTAAATCCACCTCCGTGTATCAGCAGGATTCTCTTTTCCCGCAACAAATCCAGGGCGAATTTTTCGTCATCCGTGATATGAAATTTTTTCACATCCAGCTTTGGAAAAATATAAAATCCGGCTTTGGGCTTTACGGCACTGACACCTGGAATATCCGTCAGTGCTTTGTATACATATTCTCTTTGCTCATAGACTCTTCCACCGGGCTGAATATAATTATTCACGCTCTGGTATCCCCCAAGGGCTGTCTGCACAATGGACTGGGCCGGCACATTCGAACACAGCCTCATATTGGAGAGCATTTTGATCCCCTCAATGTAGTCCTGCACGTGACGCTTATCCCCGCTTAAAATCATCCAGCCGATCCGAAATCCGGCAATCATATGAGACTTGGACAAGCCGCTGAAGGTGACGCAAAAAACGTCCGGAGCCAGAGATGCAATGGACACATGCTCTTCCCCATCCATAACTAACCGGTCATAGATCTCATCCGAAAAAATAATCAGCTGATGCTCTCTGGCAATATCCACGATCTGCTGTAAAATCTCTCTGGGATACAGTGCGCCGGTGGGATTATTGGGATTGATAATCACAATCGCCTTTGTCTTGTTGGTAATTTTCCTCTTTATATCTGCCAGGTCCGGATACCAGTCTGCCTGCTCGTCACAAATATAGTGTACCGCATTCCCGCCGGCAAGGGTGGCGCAGGCCGTCCACAGTGGATAGTCGGGAGAGGGAATCAGAATCTCATCTCCATCGTCCAAAAGGGCGGACATGCACAGATTGATCAATTCGCTAACCCCATTTCCGGTATAAATGTCCTCTACAGACACATTTGGCAGATGCTTCAGTTGGGCATACTGCATAATAGCTTTCCTGGCCGCAAACATCCCATTCGCGGAAGAATATCCCTCACATTCTGTCAACTGCTGACGCAGATCAAAAATGACTTCATCTGGCGCGCGAAAGCCAAAAGGAGCCGGATTGCCAATGTTCAATTTCAGAATCCGCATTCCAGAGGCCTCCATGCGGGCTGCTTCCTCCACAACGGGTCCTCTCACATCATATAATACGTGATCTAATTTGGAAGACTTCCGAAATTCCCGGGCTTTCCGAACACCTTTCTCCTGAATCTGTTCTTTGGCCTCCCCGGCCAAACTCTCTTCTATCTGCTTTTGTGAGGACGCCTCTTCTTCTCCGCTTAACCAGCCCGCATCCACATGCAACGTCTCCGCCAAAAACTGCAAAATATCAGGCCTTGGAATGGTTTTTCCGCTAACATATTGACTCATATGGCTTTTTCCAAGCTTGACCCCGCAGCTTTCCGCCACCCGAATCAAATCTACCTGTTTTTTATGCTCCCGATCCATGGCTGTTTTTAGTCTGTCAGCAAAAGTTCCTTTGTCCATTCTTCTAACCTCCAAAGTTCAATTTTAGTTCAATACCATGTTCAAAATTATAACACGTTCCTTAAACAAGTTCAACTGTTTTTTCATTACATTCCATAATAAAGGGGAGTCTCCGCAGAAAACTCCCCTTTGTTCCATATTATTTTTTCTAAATCTTCCGAATTTGAACTTTTTTAGCGACTCCTTTTAACCTTAAAATATTTCTGTAAACAGAAATCTTGCTTTTAGGTACCCTTATCTGAGCCTTTTTGTTGATCCTGCCAAACGCCCGACTGCCGATGCTCTTTTTCGTCAGTTCTTTTGTTTTGATCTGAATCTTTCTCAGTTTTTTGCACCCGTAAAATGCCTGTTTCTCAATCTTCTTTACCCTCCCAGGAATGGTGACCCCGGACAGCGAACTGCACTGATAGAAGGCCCTGACTCCAATTTTGTTCAATCCCTTCGGCATGGCGATGGCCTTCAAGCGTGTACATCCACGAAATGCCTCTTTTCCAATCACAGTAACCTTCTTACCAATGCGAACACGAGTCAGCTTTTTCTGATTGCGAAATGCTTTTTCCCCCACAGCAGTTACCTGATAACTGCGTCCCTCTATGGTTACGGATGCCGGAATGGTAACTTTTCTAATTCCGTTCCTGACCGGTCCCGCATACTCTGCCGTATTCCGGGACTTGATTCTGTAGCGCCCTGTCTGAGAAGCATCGATCAAAACGGTTCCAATCGTTGCGGATGATTGTATCTGGTCTGGCTCATCACCAGGAGGCGTTTGGAATCCCTGATCCTCCGGTTTTTCCTGAGGCTTCTCCTCTGTGGAAGGCACTCCCGTTACGGGAATCACTTCTGTACGCTCCTGTCCACATCTGGTACAAGTATAGGTTCTCAATCCCTGCTGTGTGGCTGTGGGCACTTTGGTCACCGTTCCTTCATTCCAAAGATGTCCAAGAGCCGGAAGAACCTCTCCATCCATCACCTTTATTTTACAATCTGTACAGTAAAGATCCCCTGTATACCCCTCTTGGATACAGGTAGCTTCCCTTTCATCCAAAATCCGGGTATGTTTGTGCGTACAAGGCTCGTCATAGACCTCCACCTTATCCGCAGTTACAAACACATCTGTAGAATAGGGATTCTTGTCTCCTGTAACCCGAACCTTCAGGACATGCTCTCCATACACCATGGGACCGGTATCATACAATAGAACCTGACTCTCCCTGGTATCCTGATAAAAGTCTACGAGCTGTTCTTCTCCCCCATCCACAGAAAACGCTCCAATGCCATGGTTCGGCGCCTTTGTTGCATAGTATTTTAAAGAAGTGCCAGTAAAACGAATCAGCAGATATTCTCCTTGTGTGTTAGACCAGGAATTATCCCCCATGTAGCAAGTGTTGTCCAGAGTATAGCCCCAGTTTGCTCCCACATAATCAAACTCCATCTCGCCTTGACCTTCGTCATTGTCATTTGCCACAGTCTCCGGACCCACATAGTCAAAGGTCACCACAGCCCGATCCGCATTCACGAAGCATCCTGTGGCCTGCGCGTTCTTCTCCCCGGTTACCCTCACGGTCAACACATGTTCCCCCTGGGATAACTCTCCGGAATCAAACAACAGCACAGATCCATCCCTGGTATTGGAATAGCAATCCACCATGGTCTCTTCCCCGCCATCCACAGAAAAGGCGGCAATTCCGTGGCCGGGCGCCTTGGCACCGTAATATTTGATATTTTTCCCCGTAAAACGGATACTGCAAGTATCTCCTGCCTGATCAGACCAGTGGTTATCCTCACCGTAGGCCGTGGCCTCCGCTCCATAACTCCATCCACTTCCCTGATATGCAAACTGATAAAGGCTATTTCCCATTTTGCTGTCGTTGATGGTATAAACCTCTGGCAGTTTTGGCGCTATCTGGCCTGACCCCTGAGATACCGGAACCAAATCGGATGCCTCAAAGGGCTCTACCCGGATGGTGCAGGTTCCGGATTCCAGCCCTTCTGAGTATACCTCAAAGCTGGCGGTTCCTGTCTCATTGTGTACGGACTGTACCAGAAACGCCAGCTTACCGCCTTCCAGCTTCGCATCCTCTTCTGAAATCAGCGTTGTCTTGGTTCCGTCTGTCTGTCTGACGTTAATTACGTTATCGGCAAAAGGCACCTCATTTCCCTGTGCGTCCACCGCAGACACCGTAACGCTGGTCATATCCGTTCCGTCCGCCTGAAGGGTATCGTAGTCCGCAGTAGCTACCAGACGCGCCGCCTGCCCTGGTGTATTTCTTACAAATTCCTCCACGGGTTCCCCATCCATATATCCTACGGCTTTTAACTGTCCTTCCTCAAAAGGGATATTCGTAAACTCAAAAATCGGATGGGGCAAAGATGTATACTTATTAGGCCGGATCCTGCCCTTTGACGTCCCGTTTACAAACAGCTCAATCTCCTGGCAATTACTCATTACATAAAGGTAATCCGTAGTCTGTTCTGTCCAGTTATTGGCAATATACACTATCGGGCCGGCATCCTTGGCGTCCATCTGTGACTTATAAAGGTAAGCCACCGGTTTTTCCTGGCGAAACAGGTCATAGATTCCGCTGTAGAACACATGGCCCGTGTTCGTATAGTTTACCTCGTTGTTATAATCAAACATACTCCAGCCAAATCCACCGGCCACCTTGTCGTTTCCGAAGTAATAGTCCAAAACCTCCGCAAAGGAATCCACAAACTTCAGCGCCCCCTCATCGGAGCCTCCCGGAATCCCATGTCCCTCATACCAGTCATTGGAATGTTCTGTGACAATATAGGGGATGTGATGGGGATTTTCCGGATAAACATAATTGACTGTTAAAATATCATTTACCACCGTATCATTATCCCCGCCTTCATAGTCAAATTCCATTCGCACTCCATGGGTTGGCCTTGTAGGATCTAACTCCTTTGCCAGAGCCTCACACTCCTCATTAAATGGCAAGTCCGGATGGGACTCATTGGGCCTAGGCCCCCAGCTGATAATGGAGGGATGATTTCTGTCCCGTAAAATCAGTTCCTCCAGGTTTGTCTTAAAAGTTTCTTTCCACTGCGCATCCCCGATATACTGCCATCCCGGCGGTTCCACAAAAACCAACAGTCCAATCTCGTCGCATCTCTCCAAAAAAGAAGGGTCCTGGGGATAATGGGAGCAGCGAACCGCATTCATTCCACTGGCCTTTATCAGATCTGCATCCTGGATCTGTAGCTTATCCGGCACGGCCCGCCCGATCCAGGGCCACTGCTCATGGCGGTTGATCCCCACGATCTCCAGCTTCTCTCCATTCAGATAAAAGCTTCCATCCTCCGGCCCGGTCTGAAACTCAAAATACCGCATACCAAATCTGGTCTCATAAGAATCCAGCTGACGCTCTCCATCCAGAATCCGGATCACCGCCGTATAAAGATACGGATCCTCCACTCCCCAAAGATGGGGTTGTGCAATCCGATCTGTCTCAAGCTCCACTTGGGTCTCCTGGCCGGCCTTCATCGTTTCCTGACAGCTTACCTGCGCCACTTCTTGTCCTTCCCCGTCCAGCACAGTCATCTCCACTGTATAGAGCCGGTCTTGGGTAAGTTCATTCCCAATATCGGCCTGCATATGTACTACTCCCGCCTCATCGGTCAGTCCCGGTGTTGTCACAAAGGTTCTCTTCACGTGTACCGGGTCCGTAATCGTCATGGTCACATCCCTCACGATACCGCCAAACAGACAGTAATCCACAGAACCGCCTTCCGGTGGAATCTGAGACTGGCGTTCGGAGTTGACCCGGACAGCCAGAACGTTATCTCTTCCGTCCGTGTACACATAATCAGAAATATCCACAGAAAAACCCGTATAAGCACCCTGATGGCTGTCTAAAAGCTGACCATTTAAATAGACGTCCGCAACTGTGGCCACCCCCTCAAAATCTACCGTAATGTTCTTACCAGTATACTCCTCCGGCAGTGTAAAATGCCTGCGATACCAAGACACAAAACGGTAGGACGCAATTTCTTCTTTAAAGTTATCGCCCTTATGGGTCTTTAGAATCTTATTGGCATGAGGCACAGAGACAGAGGTAAAAGCAGACTCATCAAGCCCTGTTACATACCCATTCTCATAATTCGTGCTGCTGTAAAGCCAGTCGGTATTAAAGTTCAAAGTCACCCGTTCCCCCTGGCTGCTTTCCGCTCTGCTCTTATCCTGTGCCGCATTGGATCGGATTGGGAATCCCCCGCTTACTGCCAGCACCAAACACAATAGCACACAAATACACTTTTTCCAATTTTCTTTCATGATAAGCCTCCCTTGTTGTAAATTTTCTCCCTATTTGAGAATATGATAGTATCTATAGGAAAAATAGTATCGGATATTTCACCATATTTCAATGGTATTTTTATGCTTTTTTGTTTGATTTTTTTGGATTACAGAACTTTTTATTTTTTTTTACTTTTCACACAAAACAGAGGCATCTGAGTTTTCCAGAGCCTCTGTTTTGTCACTATAACCTCTAATCTGATATGCTTTAGAGAAACGCTTTCATGCTCTCTAAGTTTTCTTCCTCCTTTTTTTGGAGACGCTCCATCAAACTTTTCACACCTTTTTGAACATTCTCGTATTTTCTGAGATTCTTAATCGCCTGGATGATTCCCATATTGCTGCCGATCATCATCATCTGCGCAATATGGGAAGTGGTTCTGTCCGCCATAGTCTGTAAGTTGACCATCAGGTATGTGCGGATTTTTTCAAAAGAATTTAATCCCTTCTCATCATACCCGTTTTCTTCCAACAATTTTCCGGCCTCTGTCTGAAAGCTCTCATATTCCTTCAGCTGACTTTCCAGTTGCTTTTTCAGTCCCTCATGCTCGGTTACCTTTAAAATCTGATGAATGGTTTCCACCCCCATCTGGGCATTCTGGTATACAAAATTCAAAAGTTCTGCATTCTGATCCATATTCCGCTCTCCTCCTTTTATCATCTTACCTGTGATTAGTATGAAGCGTTTTCTGCGGAATATACCTGTCTCTGCCTTTACTTTTCGATCCCCATTCTGGCCGGTTTTCCCTGATCAAAGGGATGTTTGATCTTTTTTATCTGCGAAACGTAATCCGCCTGGGCAATCATCCTCTCGCTGGGAGTATTTCCTGTCAAAATCACTTCCAGACGCTTTGGTTTCCTTTTCAGGAAATCCAAAACCAGATCCTCCTCCAGCAGGCCTGCGCTGATCGTGTACACTGCCTCATCCAAAAACAGCACGTCATAGGATTCTGCTACCGCCTGCTCTGTCACCATACGAAACCGATCCTCGTAAAATTTCTTATGCTCTCTCTTTTCTTCCTCTGTCATCTGAAAGCTGAATTTCTCCCTGTCCAGCCCGTCAACAATCGTAATATTGTCCACATGTTCCAATATTTTTCGCTCACTGGTCTTATTATCCTTCATAAACTGGTAAAGCAGCACCTTGCAGCCATATCCGGCCGCCCGCACAATCAGTCCCATACCTGTGGTGGTTTTCCCTTTTCCGTCTCCATAGTAAAGATGTATCAGCCCTGTATCCATATGTCATCTTCCTCCTACTACAATCTATTTATGGTTCATATCCCTTACTGCCAACAAGGAACTTCCCATCTTGTTGCTTATCTGTCCAAATGAGCGCGTAAATCAATTTGGCCCCCTCCTTTCCGTGCCATACAGAGAGTACAAATTAATCATACCACAATTTTCTGTTTTTCATATGATGTAATATTGATCTGCCTGATTCCAGGGGACGGGCTGTCACCTCACATTTCTTACATTTCCAGCCGCATATCTCCCTGCTTAATCCACTTCCTCTTTCTCATAAACTCTGAAATTAGAAGCGTCACCACCGCCGGCAGCAGAAATTGAATCAGCAAAATTTTTCCCAGCACCATCTGTGCCGCTTCGGTCTCCACCATGGTTTGATACGTCATAATCGGCCCCACGAGACCGGCCGTACCCATGCCAGAACCCGTGGCATTGTTGGTCATTCCAAGCAACATGGTACCCACCGGCCCCAGAATGGCGCTGGATAAGATGGCAGGAAGCCAAATTTGCGGATGTCTTACAATATTGGGCACCTGAAGCATAGAGGTTCCCAGCCCCTGAGCCAGGAGCCCTCCCATTTTATTTTCCCGGTAACTGGCCACCGCAAAACCGATCATATTGCAGCAGCATCCTACTGTGGCGGCACCTGCGGCCAAACCCGACAGGTTTAAAATCACCCCCAGCGCCGCAGAACTGATAGGTAAGGTCAGTACCATTCCCATAACTACAGAAACTACAATCCCCATCAGGAAGGGTTGCTGCTGAGTTCCCCAGTTAATAATGGCTCCCAAGCTGCTCATAAACCCGGAAATGGGCGGTCCCGCAAGAAGTCCTACCGCAGAACCAGCCAGGATTGTGGCAAGTGGCGTCACCAAAATATCAATCTTGGTCTTCCCGCTGATCAGATGCCCAAGCTCAATCGCCACATAAGCTGCCAGGAAAGCTCCCAGCGGTTCCCCGGGTCCTGACAGAACGATGTTACCGTCCACCAGCACAGAACCTTTCAAAATATTTCCCGCAAAAGCTCCCACCATGCCGGTGACAGCGGCTGACACCACCACCAGGGGGCTTTCTTTAAATTTGCAGGCCACTCCCACACCAATCCCGGCGCCGGTCAGGGATGCCGCTACTTTTCCCAGCAGATAGATCATATCCCCTATCTCACCTTTTACAAACAATCCTATCTGTTGAATGATGGTGCCTACAATCAATGTGGCAAACAATCCCAGAGCCATTCCTCCCAGTCCGTCAATAAAAACTCGGTTTAAATACTTCTTCACATAATTCATCTTTCTTCTCTGCCTTTCTATTGTCTTGTCAGTAGACTAGCACATATTGGAGAAAGAGTCAAATACTGTCTGTTCGCCATTTTTTCATACAAAGTATCCTATTTATATGTTTTCCTCCATTTTTGGTAAAGAATTGATTATTTACATTTTTCCTTAAATATTGTATGATTTCCATTGAAGTTGCAAAGAACTATGGGAAATCATGCATCATTCTGCAGACTTTCCCAACCACGGGATTCCTGAAACAGTCCCGGCCATGCAGCAAACTGCATGATAAAAATACAGATAAGGAACAACTGCGATGAATCAAAAGCGAATTACTTTTCAGCCTTCTATGGTACGACTGCTCCAGTGTGCCATAGCCCTGTTGCTTCTTGGACTGTTGTGCCTGCAGGCTTTTTATTTTCCTGTTTTATGGGGGGACCCCCCCGCCTCCCCTGCCAGCACATCCTTGCCTGTCGCAGAAGAGACAGGAGCATTTCACATCATTGAAGGCTCTCTTCCCACAGATGGGAATTGTCAGGAAGCCCTCTTGACCGTTCTTGGGGCAAGGCCCTTGTATTCCACAGTTCCAGACTCTGCTTCTGTGCAGGCTTCCACAGATGGAAACGCAGTTTCCAAAGGACCATCCTGGCAGGACCTGCAAAACAACCTGCAGCATATGACCGGTACCTTTGAGGGCACCTGGGCTGTGTATGTAAAGGATCTGGCCAACGAAGAAGTCATCTCCATAAACGATCATCCTATGGAAGCAGCCAGTCTGATTAAACTCTATATCATGGGGGCTGTGATGGAACAAATTCAGAAAGGAGAATTGGAAGCTTCGGATGAGATCGATGATCTCCTGAGTGAAATGATTACGGTCAGCGACAATGAGGCCGCCAACGAACTGGTTCGATATCTGGATGAAAATCACGACCATCAGGCTGGAATAAAACAGGTCAACCGTTTTATTAAAAATCATGGATATCAAAACACCAGACAGTATAACGGTTTGGAAGACAGCAGCCTTTGGTATAACGACAAAGTCAACCAGACCTCTGTCGGCGACTGCGGACGCTTTCTGGAAGAAATCTATCAGGGTTCTCTGGTCTCTCACCTCGCTTCCAGAGAGATGGAGTCTCTGCTGATGGATCAGGATATCACCTACAAGATCCCTTCTGCCCTGCCAGATGAGGCCGTCAGCGCCAGCAAAACCGGTGAGGTATCCGGCACGGAAAACGACACGGCCATCGTCTACTCAAAAGGCGGCGATTTTATCCTCTGCATCATGTCCTCAGACTGGAGCAGCCAGGATGAGGCCGTGGGACACATCCATGAGATTACGGAGACGGTCTATGGGTATTTTAATCCAGAGCCGTCCGCGGCAGAGACGGAAAACTCGCAGCATACAGAAGAAGAATAGGGAGGTGCACCATGCGCTTATGGGGAAAATTATGGAAAGACAACCGGATGATACAGGACGCAGTGGCCCAGGACAACACAGAGGATACCAGGACTCACAAAATCTTCCACTGCCTGGACCAGCTGTGCTATGAGCTGGATCTTGGGAAACCCATCTGGCTGGATTCCACAGTCAGAGAATTTCAAAGGCACGATAAGGCCCGGTTTTATCAGGACAATTTTATCGAGCAGATTCCCTTTGATTACTTTGAAATTCAAGTGATTGAAGAAGATTAGAGCGGGTTTGAAAATGATTTTCAAACCCGCTCTAATTTCGGCCTTTTATTGATTCCCGCGAGCAACGAGCCAAACGGACATGCCGGGGTATTGGACTGTGTATATTTTTTATCACAAATAAAATACCGTGTCTCCTCCTATAAACAGCAAATCTTCCCCATGATCATCCATCATATGAAGTCGAAATTGAACTTTTGAACCAGCCCATCTCTTAAGATTTAAATTATCGAATACAAATACGCCGTTCTCATCTACCTTAACCTTTTCTCCGCCTACGCCCATTGACAGACAACACAGCTCTACATAGACACCTTTCATTGCGCGCCCTACACGCCCTACAATTCGCTTCGTATTTTTATTGATCTTTTTCGTGTTGGAGGGTTTTATAAGCTTGACTGTGCAGTCCAGATTTTGGAAGCGCGTCTGCTCCTTGAGCCATTGTTTTCTTGCTTTTCCCTTCTTAAAAAATCTGGCTGGCAGCTTTTGTCGGATTTCCTTTTCGGTTAGGCGATTATTACGGATACTGAGCGATAAAGACGACCAGGTCAGCTTTTTAAAATTTTTTAAATTTGGCAGTTTTTTAATTTTGTTATGGCTGATATCAAGTTTTTCCAGTTTTTTCAATCGTTTGATCTCATTTACTGAGGTTAACTTATTTCCCCCTATCTCTAACACACTTAAATTTGTTAATTTTCCGATTCCCTTTACAGAAGCAAGCTTATTTCCCCCCGCATCTAAGGTAGTTAGATTTACCAAGTTCTCAATCCCGTTCAAGCTTTTCAATTTATTGTTATATATCGATAATGTGGTTATATTTGTGAGATTTGCAAGCGGTTTTAAGCTGGAAATTTTATTGTCTACTACGTTCAAATACATTAAATTCTTCAGATTTTCAATTCCTCTCAAACTTGTCAATTGACAGGACTCAACCATAAGGGATTGTAAGTTTGTTAAACTTTTCAGTGGTTTTAAAGACTTTACTTTATTATAAGGTATATCTAATTCTTCTAACTTGTAAAGGCTTTCCACCCCCTTGAGGCTCCTTAGTTCTTTAGACATGATGCACAGTCGCTCTAACTGGCTTAGATTTCCAATTCCCTTAAGACTCCTGATATCACCTCCGACATCCAGTTCCTCAAGGCTTTCTGCTTCCAGCCTGGTAAATGTTTCATTAGACTTCTTTCCCATCCTCTTTAAGATTCCTTTGTACAAGGCTTCGTCAGGTATCCCACTCTCATCATTTCTGATAATGTCCGATTCTGCGGCCCGGACTGCCACAGATGGCATCGCAAGCATACACAAACATACGATCCATAATATCCATATTTTCTTTATCATATTTTTGTCCTCCATGACAAACCAGCCCGTAAAAGAAATATATGGACTTCTTTCACAAGCAATCCTTTTATAAAAAATAGATTAGATATCCGTTTCATTACACCTCTCAAATGAGATAGCAGTTTCTCTACATGTTTACATCTTTCTCATCAATATTCGCATTATTAATAACCGTACCGCTATATCCGTTTGCATTCATATACTTTTTTAGATTGATGACTTTAAAGTTTGCTGCAGATTTAATTTTCTTTCATTTACCAGTCTCCCATACTTTGAATTTGCCGAGAATAATTAAAGTGTTTTCCAAAGTCTAAAGCAATTCATTTTTTTCACAAAGATAAGCGCTTTAATAAACTATCCATTATTCTCAAATAAAATTATCTCTTTTCCACTCTCTCCCCCCTTTCCCAAATTCCGTACTATATTTTATCTAATTTTAATTATATACAAACAATTTACTATTGTCAAACTGTTTTTTTCTTAATAATTCAATATTATTTCAATTTTTTAAGAATAGCGCAAACCTTCATTGTATTTTAAAAAGCTTCAAAAATACACCTATTATTTTATCAAAAATAACTCTGATCCTTCTTATGATATTTTTGTCGTTTTCTATTATTAAAATCCTTACGATCCTTATAAATACTATGTTTTATAACTCCAATATTGATCTATGTCCCTTTTTTCCCAGAAACATTTATCGAAAATTCCTTTATATTTTCTTATTATTATAATATTAACAATTTATATATATTTTAAAAATCAACCTTCATTAGATTCTGAATACTCAAATTAATCTGCAGCCACCCTAAATGATGCTTTGCACTGTCCATTAGAAAAAAGGAAGCAGCCAAAGGGATATCTCCCCTCCGGCTGCTTCCTTTTTTCTAAAATTCCACCACGTTTCTGGGTTTCCCCCTGAGAAACGCTTCAATATTTTTATAGACCTCCTGCATCAG
The DNA here is from genome assembly GCA_902476645.1 of uncultured Lachnospiraceae bacterium. Taxonomy (GTDB): domain Bacteria; phylum Bacillota; class Clostridia; order Lachnospirales; family Lachnospiraceae; genus CABSEG01. The sequence continues at coordinate 61,284 of CABSEG010000006.1, forward strand.
GCGCTCCCTGGTCTCCACGGGCGCCCATGCGATATGTGGAGTGATAATCAGCTTTCTGCTATCCTGAATGCGAAGCAGAGGATGATCCGCTCTCATAGGCTCGTCTGTCAGCACATCCAGCGCCGCCCCCGCGATTACGCCCTTTTCCAGAGCATCTGCCAGGGCCGTCTCATCCACCAGGGCCCCTCTGGCCACGTTCACCAGAATGGCCTCCGGCTTCATCTTCGCAAATGCCTCCGCATTCATCATGCCCTCTGTCACAGGCATCAGAGGCGCATGGAGAGAGACGATGTCGCTGGTGCGCAGCAGCGTATCCAAGTCCACCAAGGGGTAAGGTTGGCCAACATTTCTTCCCGTGGTGGAAGTATACTGAACCTCACATCCGAAAGCAGTCGCAATCTCTGCTACCCGGCGCCCAATGGCGCCCATTCCCACGATTCCCCAGCGCTTGCCTTTCAGCTCGAAGAACTTCTCTTCAAAATGAGAAAATGTGAGACACTTACAGTAACCGCCCTCTTTTACAAATCGGTCATAATAATTCAATTTATGAAGAATATAGAAGAGCAGAGCAAACGTGTGCTGCGCCACCGCATCGGTGGAGTATCCCGCCACGTTCGCCACCGTGATGTTCTTCTTTTTTACAAAATCCCAATGGATGTTGTTGGTTCCCGTTGCCGTCACCGCAATCAGCTTCAGGTTCCCTGCTTCTTTCAGGGTTTCCCCATTCATGGGAATCTTATTGACAACCACCACATCGGCCTTTTTGACCCGTTCTGCCGCCTCACTTAGGGTAGAACGGGGATATGTGGTCACATGTCCCAGGCTGGAGAAATTAGATAAATCCAAATCTTCCCCCAGAGAGGCCGCCTCCAAAAATACAATTTCCATCTTACAGCCTCTTTAACAGCTCTTCCCGCTCTTTTTCATAGCCTGGTTTACCAAGCAGCGCAAACATATTCTTTTTATAGCTTTCCACTCCCGGCTGGTTGAAGGGATTAACACCCAAAACATATCCGCTGACACCACACGCAAATTCAAAGAAATAAAACAGCTCACCTAGAGAATGCTCATCCTGCTTTGGAATCGTTACCATCAGATTGGGAACGTTTCCGTCTGTGTGCGCCAGGATCGTACCGTTCATAGCACTCTTATTGACAAAATCCACCGTCTTTCCGGCCAAATAATTCAAGCCATCCAGATCTACAGGCTCCTCCTGGATCGTAATCTCACACTGAGACTCCTCCACATTCAAAACCGTTTCAAACATAATACGGGCGCCGTCCTGGATAAACTGACCCATGGAATGCAGGTCTGTCGTCAGATCTACTGCTGCAGGGAAGATTCCCTTCTGGTCCTTTCCTTCTGACTCCCCGTATAATTGTTTCCACCACTCGGATACATAATGCAGGCTTGGCTCATAATTGGCCAGCACCTCCACGGTTTTACCCTTTCTGAGAAGGATATTGCGGACTGCCGCATACTGCAGGGCATCGTTTTCCTCAAAATCCAATTCCAGCGCACGCTTTCTGCCTGCTGCCGCACCTTCCATCAGCTTGGTAATGTCAGCTCCGCTGACTGCGATTGGCAGAAGCCCAACGGCTGTGAGTACGGAGAAACGACCTCCCACATCGTCCGGCACGACAAAGCTCTCATAGCCTTCCTCTGTCGCCAGATTTTTCAAAGCTCCTCTTGCCTTGTCCGTGGTCGCATAAATTCTCTTAGCCGCCTCTTCCTTGCCATACTTCTTCTCCAGCATTTCCTTAAAGATACGGAATGCAATGGCAGGCTCGGTTGTAGTACCTGATTTGGAAATGATGTTTACAGAAAAATCCCTGTCTCCAATGACGTCGATCAGATGTCTGATATAGGTGCTGCTGATACTATTTCCAACATAGTAGATCTCCGGTGTCTTGCGAATTTCTTTTGAAACCATATTGTAGAAATTATGACGCAGAAATTCGATGGCCGCTCTGGCTCCGAGATAAGAACCGCCGATTCCGATCACCAGCAGTACTTCACTGTCCTCTTGAATCTTCTGCGCAGCTTTCTGAATCCTTTCAAACTCCTCTTTATCATAGTTCACCGGCAGATCAATCCAGCCCAGAAAGTCGTTGCCTGCGCCGCTTCTGTTTACCAACTCCTCCTTGGCTGCAGCCACGATCTTTTTCATGGACGCAATCTCCTCTGCCCCGATGACGCCGGTTGCTTTTGAATAGTCAAACGATACTTTATTTCCCATGTGATCCGCTCTCCTTACTTGTGTATTCAAGCGTTTCCGGGCTCATCAGGATGTGTCCGGCACCGCCTGTTTCTCCATAATTTTACCAAAGTTACCCTGGGTTATCAAGATAAAAATTCCTTGAGCACCTCCCTTATAATCCGTTCCTGCTCCTCTGGATCCATCTGTTTTAAAATCTGAGCTTTGCGCTCCCTTTCCCCGTCAGAAGAGGCCGCAGACTCACTGATACCTTCTTTTAGTCTGGCCAGATTTTCCTTTAGCTCCAGCTTGTCCTTTTGTGCCTGAGTAGCAGTCGCCTTTGCCCGTTTTCTCTTGGACAGCCCCTTTGTTTTTTGTGGGCTGACTGGCGAATTGGAACTTTCTGCCCCAGAGGCAACGGTGGCCAGAGGGGTTGCCTTTCCCTCCGCTCCGGTGCGAAAGGCCTGCTGATCCTCCACATGGTAATTCCTGGGTACCCCTGTATTGCAAAGGAGGTTTTCCAGTCCTGTCATTAGGTACTTTCGCTTATATCCGATGTCTGTAAGCCCGTACACTCCTGCCAGAAACAAGCCGCAAATGGCCACGGCCCAAAGATAATTCTGCCTTACGGCTCCTGCGTATCCGTATATCCCAAGGGTAATATAGGCTCCGATTCCCAATGCCGCGCAAAGGAAAAATGCCGCTGCCCCAAGCCTCCTCCACTGATGCAGATTCATCCCCAGTTTTCGGTATTCCATCAAGCTTTTTTTTACAAACACAGATACATTGGACATCCCCTCATTCATCCTCTGGTATCCTCCAAACTTCTGCCGAAGCTGTTTCATAAACTTTCCTCTGGGTGCGCCGGTATGCTCCATATCCCGTAGAAGCCTCACATAAAAGGAATAGAGCAGCACCTGGCTAATCGCCCCCAAGACACGCCGCCATTGCGTAGAATAACACGTTTTGCTCTGCAATGAATTGCACCATAATGATCCCCCTTTTGAGATAAAAATTCGCCTCGGAACTGCTTGCCCGATTTGTAGCGCCATTATAGCCCACATTTTTTCGTTTGCAAAGTAAAATCGTTCGACAAAAGAGGCCCTGAGATGGCCATTTTACAGGGTTTTTCTGGATGAACCTAGCCTTCAGAATGACCTAGAACCTCCATCATATTCTCAACCAGGCGGACACAATGTTCCGCTGCCTGACGCTCAAAAGTGGGATAGTCCATGGATGCGCTGTCATCCGCTTTATCCGATATGGCACGGAGCACCACAAAAGGCACCTGATTGAGATAAGCTGTCTGGGCAATGGCTGCTCCCTCCATTTCCGTACAGTATCCCCCAAACCTATAGGCAATCCTCTCCTTTACCGCTCTTTCCGCCACAAATTGGTCTCCACTCACAATTCTTCCATAAAATACTTCAATCTCCGGGTTTACCCTTTTGCATACGTCTCCAGCTAACTTTGAAAGGCTTTCATCCGCCGCAAAAGAAAACACCTGCATCTGCGGGATCTGTCCCGGCTCATATCCAAAGGCCACTGCATCCATATCATGATGAACCAGATCCTTAGAAATAACAATATCCCCAATATTGATTTCCGCCTGCAAGGAACCTGCAATTCCTGTATTAATCACTGCCTCCGCCTGAAAATCATCAATCAGAATCTGGGTGCATACAGCGGCATTGACTTTTCCAATCCCACTTTTTACTACCACTGCTTTCTGTCCTTTTAATTCTCCTACACAAAATTCCATCCCGGCCTTCTTTACGATGTGTTCCGGATTCATGTCTTTTTTCAGGGCCTCCACTTCAATATCCATAGCACCAATAATTCCCACTGTATTCATATGACAACTCTCCTATCTTTCTTTTATAAGGCTTCTTATACCACTTGTTTCCGTTTTTTACCTGTCTTAGTATACCAGACGCCCCATCCCGGCGCAAGGATACAAGAGGTACTTGCTTTTTGGCGCTGGTCTGGTTATACTTACTTGCGGAGGATTTCCTTCAGAAACATTCTGAACACTTAAGGAGGAATTAAAATGACTACTTATAGAACAAAGGGTGTATGCGCCCAGGCGATCTGCTTTGATCTGGACGGAGATATCATCAAACGAGTAGAATTTATCGGGGGCTGTTCCGGCAATACCCAGGGAGTGGCCAGGCTGGTAGAGGGGATGAAAGCGTCAGATGCCATTAAAAAGCTGGAAGGCATTCACTGTGGCCCTAAACCCACATCCTGTCCGGATCAGCTTGCAAAGGCGCTGCGCCAGGCTATAGAATAGAAACATGAGCATTCCCCTGCCTTTCATAGCAAGACAGGGGAACTTTTTTTCCTTTTAATAATAGCTCTTGTCCCGACTTACCGGTCCCATTTATCACACAGGGATTGAATCTGTCCTGTAAACTTAGCCAAATCTTTGTTTGCTCCTCCTTCGTTATGACGAATTACCGTCAGAAGGCGCTGTCCCGCAGCCCAGAGTCTGGCATAAACCGTATTTCCCCTGGCTTGTTTCGGCGTATGAACCGATACCTGGCCCTTCACCACAGGCACAGGTTTCCCTGCCTGCAGGCACACATCCTTCCTGAGATCATACACTGTGCCGCTATAGGGCGCTTCTGCTTTCAGGCCGTATTCTGAACTTAACTTTTCTGCAAACAGCGTGGTAACCTGATCCTCTCCATGTACCACAAAGATCCTCTTGGGCTTCTTTTGAAAACTGCCAATCCAGCGCAGCAGACCGCCTTGATCCGCATGGCTGCTGATTCCCTCCATTCTGAGAATTTCAGCCTTCACTTCAATTTCTTCTCCAAAGATCTTTACTTTTGTGGCCCCCTCCAGCAAGATGCGTCCCAGCGTGCCGCAGGCCTGATATCCTACAAACAGCACGGTGCACTCCGGTCTCCAGAGATTATGCTTTAAGTGATGTTTGATTCTGCCTGCCTCGCACATACCGCTGGCCGAGAGGATAACCTTAGGACGCTGGTCAAAATTAATCTGTTTAGACTCATCGCTGGTCACAGAAGTCTTCAATCCAGGAAATGAAATAGGGTTGATCCCTTTTTGAACCAGTTCTAGTGCCTCCTCATCAAAGTCATCATACTGATGCTTCATAAAAATCCGTGTAGCCTCCACCGCTAAGGGACTGTCCACATAGACCTCAAAATCCGCATGGCCCTGGATCCGTCTCTCTTCCTTAATTTTCCGGATGAAGTACAGCATCTCCTGGGTTCTGCCCACCGCAAAGGAGGGGATTACTAAATTGCCGCCCCGATCCAGTGTTTTTTGTATCACATCTGCAAGCTGCCTTACATAATCCGGCTTCTCTCCGTGTTTTCTATCCCCGTATGTGGACTCCATCACCACGTAGTCAGCCTCGGACAGATACTGGGGATCCCGTATTAAAGGCTGGTCATCATTTCCGATGTCCCCGGAAAACACCACCTTTCTGGTCTCTTCCTCTTCCGTCAGCCACACTTCTATAGAAGATGAGCCCAGAAGATGGCCTGCGTCCACAAAGCGGACGCGGATGCCTGCCGAAATCTCCAGCACTTCCCCATAGGGGCAGCCCACAATACAGGAAATGGCTCCCAGTGCGTCCTCCATATCATATAAAGGTACCATTTCCTCTCTGCCCGCTCTCTTCCCCTTTCGGTTTCTCCACTCTGCCTCAAACATCTGAATATGCGCACTATCTTTTAGCATAATATTACATAAATCCTGCGCCGCATCTGTGGCATAGATGATCCCACGAAATCCCTGCTGGTATAATAACGGAAGTTTGCCGGAATGATCGATATGGGCATGGGTCAGTAAAACCATGTCAATCTCACTGGCAGATACGGGAATCTCCTGGTTCTCATACTCATCCGGCCCCTGTTCCAGACCACAATCAATCAGGATCCTTTTACCACAAGCTTCTAAATAAAAGCAGCTGCCGGTTACCTCATGCGTGGCCCCTAAAAATGTCAGCCTCATAGCCATCCCTCCTCTTGAATCCGAAATTTATTTGGTATCTCTTTTTATTATACGATACCATATTCCATAGAGACAGCCCCTTTTTCTTATTTTTTTCGTTTTCCTGCACAAAAAGTAAAGTCAGTTCTTGACTTTTTTCGATAAAAGTATAAGATGTAACTAGAGCGTGACGAAATCTTTTTTTACCACTCTGCACGCTGCAACACGTGGCGAATCTGCCACATCCAGAATATCCTACGGAGGCAATCTATGAAAAGAATTATTCTGACTGGCGGCGGAACGGCCGGGCATGTCACTCCAAATATCGCACTTCTCCCAAAATTACGAGAATTAAACTATGATATTCACTATATTGGTTCCTACGACGGTATTGAGCGCAAACTCATTGAAGATATGGATATTCCATACTATGGCATTTCGTCGGGAAAACTGCGCAGATACTTTGACGTGAAAAATTTCAGTGATCCATTCCGCGTGATAAAAGGGTACTCTCAGGCCCGCAGCCTGATGAAACAATTAAAGCCTGACGTGGTCTTCTCCAAGGGCGGATTCGTATCTGTTCCCGTAGTGCTGGCGGCCAAAAAGAAGAAGGTTCCCGTGATTATCCACGAGTCTGATATGACACCTGGTCTGGCCAATAAACTAGCGATTCCATCTGCTCAGAAAGTATGCTGCACCTTTCCGGAGACCTTAGGGCACCTGCCGGAGGGAAAAGCCGTTCTAACCGGCTCTCCCATTCGCAGGGAATTGCTGTTTGGAAATAAGCTAAACGCCCTAAAATTCTGTAACTTCACCGCAAACAAACCCGTACTCCTGGTCATAGGAGGCAGCCAGGGCTCTGTGGTGGTTAATGATGCCATCCGCGGCGTACTTCCCGAGCTTTTAAAGTCTTTTCAGGTCATTCACCTCTGCGGCAAGGGAAAGCTAGACACTTCCCTTACGCACTTGGAAGGATATATTCAATTTGAATACATTAAAGAGGAGTTGGCGGATCTATTTGCACTGGCAGATGTGTGCGTCTCCCGGGCAGGGGCGAATGCCATCTGCGAACTTTTAGCGCTCAGAAAACCTAATCTTTTGATTCCTCTGTCCGCAGCCGCCAGCCGAGGAGATCAGATCCTGAATGCAGAATCTTTTGAAAATCAGGGCTTTAGCGAGGTTCTTACGGAAGACAATCTTGCGCCCACCATTCTGATTCCAACGATACGGAGGCTCTATGAAAACCGGAGTAAGTATATTGCGGCCATGGAAAAAAGTGAGCAGGGGGATGCCATCTCCAAAATAATCGGCCTAATCGAAGAGGCCTGCCATTAAAGGCAGACCTCTCTTTCTTTTTTCTCTAAGGGTGCTGTTTCTTATATTCCTGTCTCAACTCATCCAGATATTTGTAGACCAGATACTGTTTGGCCTCATAAAGTTCCATGCAGGTTTCCATAGGCTCCATACCCATGTGCTCTGCGATCTCTTCTTCGTTTAAATTATAATGGGCCGCCAGATACACCATCTTGTACCAGTCCCTGTTCCGTTCCTTCAACTCTTCCAAGACAGACTTCTCGGTATGATTTCTGGCCATTTGCTCCAAAAGTCCCTGTATTTTCAGGTCACTTCTGGGCGCACTCTCTTTTCTTCCAAGTACTTCCTCCGGCTCTTTTAGGGTCCCGTCTTTCTTGTGGGTTCTTCTGTACTCTTTTACCTGACGTTCCGTAAACCAGACCAGCCAGGGACGCGTCAGATCATCTGAAAGTGTATTCATCCTCAGATAATATCCCTGGAACACCTTAAAACATATGTGCTGAGCAGCCTCCTTATTTTTACAGCCCACCAATAGTATACGCATAACCAGGTTTCCATACTTTTTATATACTCTGGAAAATTTCTCTTTTTTCATACCTCGTATCCTGCCTGCCAGACACCCATCTTGTTCAGGATTTCTTCTCTTTCTTCCTGGGTCAGTGTACCTGGCTCCCAGCTTACTCCCACATGATCCCCCTCATCTCTGGGTATCAAATGCATATGAAAATGAAACACGGTCTGTCCGGCGCAGGAACCATTATTCTGAACAATATTCATGCCCTGGCACCCAAGATTTTTCATCATCTTCGCACACATCCTCTTTGCCAACACCATGGCTTTCCCTGCCAGTTCATCCGGCATCTCACAAATGTCCTTATAGTGCGACTTTGGCAATATGAGAGCATGACCCTTGGAGGCTGGTCCCGCATCCAAAATCACTCTGAAGTCGTCATCTTCGTACAGCGTAGCCGATGGAATCTCACCATTGGAAATTTTACAAAAAATACAATTATTCTCTGCCATAATGTTCCCTCCTTCGCTTTGTTTCAATCTGTGACTATGCAAAAGCACTATGTTTTATTACAATAGTAATGCTAATGTAAATTTTTGTCAACATTTTATATTTGCTATTTTCATTTTTCAGTGTTAGACTAAGAGACATAGTTAGACAAACTTTTGGTTTGAGGTATGAATATGAGACAAATGGACAATGCATCAAAGTTCAGGCGGTTAGAACTGGCCTGCCAATCTCTGCGCAGGGAGATTAAGGATATGGAGACTTCCCACAGGTTTGCAGTCTCAAGGATTTCTCATGAAATCCGCAATCCCGTCACTCTTATTTATAGTTCTCTGCAAATTATCGAGAAAGAACATCCGGAGGTGCAAACCTTTTCTCTCTGGAAAGAAACCATGGCAGATATGGAATATCTGCGTCACCTTCTGGACGAACTCTCCTCATACAATAATGGAGATGCCCTGCACAAAGAGCCTATTCCCACATACGAATGGCTGGAACAGATTGTCTCCTCTTTCTCTGAGGTCATCAACGCCTCCGGGGAGATTTCCTTTTCCCACTACATAGAGACTCCCCTTCCCTCTATCTGGGGAGATCCAATCAAGCTTAAGCAAGCCCTCTTGAATCTGCTTCGGAATGCCCAAGAAGCACTTTCACCCGGAGGGGATATCTGTCTGACTGCCACGCTGGAGCAGAACCATCTTTGTATTGAAATCCGGGACACTGGATGTGGTATTCCCGAGGAGTACATGGCAACACTCTTCGAACCTTTCATCACCCATAAGGAAAGCGGAACCGGTCTTGGTTTGGCAATCACAAAGCGAATCATCGAAACCCATCATGGAACGATTACATGCACATCTATCCCACAAGAAGGAACCGTTTTTACCGTCCGGTTGCCCATTTCTTCCAGTTAAACAAAGCAGCCCCTAAGAGCAGGCCGCTTACCAATCCGCCGATATGCGCCCAGTTGTCGACTCCCATGCTGGTAAAGCCCTGAAACAAGGTCAATGCGGCCATCAAAAGAAGCCTCCTGCCGCTTAGCTGTTTTAGCCTTCCTCTATGGATTGCCACTACAAACAGAAGCGCCCCGATTACGGCGAAAATGGCGCCGGACGCTCCCGCAGAAACCGCATAATCCTGTACCCGGTAAGAATGCCAGGCCGAAACCACATTTCCCGCCACCCCTCCGACCAGATAAATGATCAGGTAGCGGAGTTTTCCCACCTCTTTCTCCAGCATATCTCCCAAAAACAGAAGCACCAACATGTTATTAAAAAGATGCTCGATCCCAAAATGCAAAAACATACTGGTAAAGAGCCTGTAATACTCCCCATACTCCATAACCCAGGGCAGATAAAAAGCTCCATGTTCTGCCATAAACTGTGCATTCTGAGTGTTACCCAGAACTTCCAAAACCAAAAAAACGCACAGATTCATCGCCACGATAACCAGATTCACTTTGGACCTGGATTTCAAAAACCAGTAAATCTCTCTCATTGCCCCTTCCGGCATGGTCACCTCACCGTGCCGCCTTTCTTTTCGCACCTATGTTATTGTTTCATTATAATGAATTTCCCCCTCCTGCGCAAGCTGCTCCCGAAAAAAATATACTGCATTGCCAAATCGAATCCGATCCTGATCCTGAAGCTTTCGGCTCTCCTCCGCTTCTAACCGTATGCCGTTGACAAATGTGCCGTTTCTGGAGTTTAAGTCCATCAGATAGTACCCATCTCCCTCCTGCTCTATCTTGGCATGTATTCTACTTACTTCGGGTTCCTCAAGGATCAGATCTGCACGCCCTTTCAGTTTTCCGATTATATGGTGCCTCTCCGTCAATACAAACGGTTCCTTTTCTCCGTCTGCCCGGACCAGTGCCGCCTCTTTTGGACAGATATCCCCGAAAGAAAGTACCTTAGTCTCCCCTATATTCTCTCCCGGTTGTTCCGGTAAAACTTCCTCTTCCTGCCATATGGCAAGTTTTACCTCTTTTGGGGCCTTTATCGGAAAGTATCTCTTCTTTTCGCCCCCATTCTTTCTTTTTTGCTCTCCTTGCCTCTCTTCCCACATCTGCTTTAACAGAATACCAAAAAACCCCAGCATTAAAAATAAAATGCCCCCCACCTGTGTCCAGCCAAGCCCCAGCATCCAAAGAATTGTGCCAATGCCCAAAATAGAGCCGCCCCCCACAGCCCCCGTCAACAGAAGCCTGTTTGTTTGCCGAGATATCCTTGTATCATCAGATATGTCTGAGCACGTTTGCTTTTTTTCCTCTTCCCTGAGATGTAACTCTGGCTTTTCCGGAACATACGCTTCTCTTTTTTCCTCCCTTTTGGGACAGGAACTTCGCAAGATTTCATCCAGACTGTAATTTTCCCTCTCTGTCATGCTGAATATTTCATACCCCCAGAGCACAGCCTCCCCGTCACTGTGATCCAAATTCTTTAATATATATTCGGCCAGCGCCGAAAATCCTTGGGCAACGGTCCCTTCTGAAAACGGCAGTACACACAAAAACACTTCTCTCCTATCCGGGCTCAAATAAATATATTCAGGAGCCAGCAGCAGATCCTTTCTGTCCAGCAAGTAGTTCTTTGCTTGTTCCACTCCTTTCCTAATCCCCTCTAATAGTCTTTCGATATCTGCTCTGCCCATCTTCTCCCCGTCAAAGGCCCTCACCAGGGACTGTCTGGATGTGATCTCGTAGTAAAAAAATGCTGTCCCATTGATCATTCTCATACTACATGTCAAAAGACCGGAAATATTATTTTCCAACAGCACCCGAATGGGATACTCGCTGCCAGATACCGGTTCAAGTGACTGCAGAACCAAATAGGTATGGTCTCCGTCTCTTTTATAAGATGGTTCCACCTGTCATTCCTCCTTCCACTTCTTCATCTTATGCAGCCTGATGACAATCCTGGAGGCGTCCCGCTTATTTAAGGAAACCTGTGCCTCTATTGGAAGCTCCCCTCTGCCAAACAGTCCAAAAACCATCCCTGGTATTTTCATTGCTCCTTTCAGCTTAACCAAAATCTGTTCCCCATCTGCCTCTATTTCTGCGCGGATTTGTCCAGACTGTAAGGGATACTCTGAAAGAATCTCCTCCTTTCTCTCCTCCATAAGAGCTAATGCCTCCTCCTGCCTGTCCTGCAGCATTCCTATCGCTGCGAGTTCTTGCGCCGCCCCTCTCAGAAAACACTGATTATGCAGATAAAATCCCAGATAGAGGATGCCCACAAGAAGGGAAATCAGGATAACCATCAACAGGGACGCCTCCACCGTATAACTTCCTTTTTCCCAATTCATCTTCATGGTCCGCCCCTCCATCCGATCCAGGTCAACACCATATGAGCGAGGAACAAAAATGGGACAAAAGGAAGTCTTGTTTTTCTTCCTGCTTTTCTGGTCATCAGCAGGATTGCCGAAACTATTGCCGCAAAAAACAGTCCTCCCAGCAATAATTCCACATTTTCCCAAAGTCCCAGATAACTTCCTGTCACTGCTACCGCAATGCCATCTCCATATCCCAACGCTTCCCGGGTCACTTTACTGATTCCAAGCAGGCAAATTCCCACCAAAATTCCACCTGCTAAGATTATCCACGAAAAAGCCTGGGAAAAGGTCCAGGCTAAAATTCCAATTCCCATAAAAAACAGGCTGAATTTCCATGATATGATTTGTGTTTTCCAGTCCATAAATCCAGCCAATGCCAGATAAACTCCAACAATAACTCTCAGCACCTTTTACCCTCCGCACCTATTGCACGCCTTCCACCCCTTAAGCTCAGATAGGGGAATCTCCATCACGCCTCTTTTTAATCCCCGGCAGGAAATCGTACTGTGGTATCTGTCTCCAGTGTCCGTTATGTATACCATATCCCCATATTTTCCATTGCAGACCTCGCAGGGATGGTACCTCCCTCCATCTTGATTGCGTAGATTCTGAACTTCCTGCAGCGCCACTCTCTTAACTGAGAGACGGATATGACTACACTGCGCATCCAGATGATACACAGTTCCCGTTGTGGTCACGTAAACCTTTCTTTCCTGATCTGGCAACGCTTCACCCTTTGCCGACGACGTTCTTCCAGTCCAAGCCCTGACATTTGCCTTTACACTTACAGGTATTTTAATAAAGTCCGAAGAACCTAGCGGAAACTGTAAATGATAGGAGGTCTGAATCTGAATCATATTCTGATCCACCAAAGAGGACCCAAGAAAAGAAAGACCTCCCGCTCCTCCTTTCATGACAGACACCCCAACTCCATCCTCACCCAGTCTTTCCAAAACTTTCGTCCTCCCATAGACGCTCAAAGCCCCTGCTCCCAATACCTGATCTGTGGCATTTTTCCCTTCTTCCAGTAAGGCTGCATGCAAAGCCATCTCCTCAGCCGTTTCCCAGATTCCCGTATAGACACACAGTTCCGTTCGTATGCCATGCATTACATAAAAGACAGACAAGATACAGCATAAAAATACAGGCATAATACAGGCCGCCTCCACGGTTAGGCTTCCCTTTAACCATTGGAAGGAAGATAAGGACACCTCTGAAAGACTGCATAAAAAATGCTTTCGAAGAGCGAACCTATTTTCTGGGAGAGAGCGCATGTCCTTTCTTCGTATTCTTTTTTTTCTTCTATTGCGTAAATCTTTCAGGGGCATCCTTACCCTCCTTCCTATTCTGCCACAGGGACCTTCACAATCATCTCAAATCCCGCATTCAATATCCAAAGGTTCCTCTTACTTCCACCGTTAGATTCTGCCTTCCTGTTCCTAGGAATGCGGCAGCTATTCTTAGAAACATGGGGCGTATTTCCCATAATGTACTCAGTTCTAATCTCACAATTGCGTCATCCGCCTGAAAATTTTGACAAGCCTGTACTTCCTGCATTCTGCACTCTAACAAATCTATGGCTCTCATGGCATATACATCCCGATCTCCAACTGCAAGCAGCATCCACATATACTCTTCATAGGAATGCCCTTCTCCTCCTCCCTCATCACATTCCTTTAAGATCTGAGTCAGATTTCCCAGTTGATCCAGAGATAATTTCCACTGACTTGCTGTTTTTATCATAGGTACCTTTCCTCCTGCCAAAAGTGTTCTCACCTCCAGCAGACTTTCCCCATAAGCCCATGCCAGCAACAGTGCCGCACACACCGCAGTTCTTAGTGCCGGTATAGGTGCCGCCCCACAAAGGGCCGTCGCTAGTAATAGGGCCTGCTGTCTCATCTGGGCATCGGATGCCACACAGAGAAAATTGACTCCTTCCCGCATAAGCAACAGACGATGCACAACGCTTTTTAAGTTATCCACATCGCTTCGCTTTCCCGCTACCAAATATTCCAACTCATAGTCCAGTATCCCTCCCTCCCGAATCTGACCATAACAGCTAAAGTGGTTTTTTAAATACTGGTTAAATAGCAACTTCTCTGTCGCCCCTCCAGTCTCTCTGCGATCTCTAAGCGAGCCTGCTCTTAGATTACGATCAGATACCAATTCTTTCTCCCTTGTTTGTTTAGAAGAAAGTCTTTCTGGCTCTCTCACAACGAGACTTAAAATCCCCATCTTTTTTATCTGTCGTATCACATCCAGAGGATTTTTTTCGGACTCCTGTTTGGCTGGGATCTCCTTCTCTCCCTGTGTATGGTGTCCTGCATCCTCCTGTTCCTGGGTCATCTGCTGAATCTGTCTTTCCAAGGAAGCGCTTCCTTCCTCAAGTGACTCCCCCGCTTCCTCCTGCCTCACGGCTTCCCTGGAATCTTCTAAAACCTGGTTGAGCGTATCTATAGCGAACGTCTCCTTTTGGTATTCTACAGCCTGCCTTTCAAATACCTTTCCTTTTTCGTCCGTAGCAAGGGTATAACCCTGAATCTCACATTTCTTTATTGTCAGAGGAAGCAGTGTAGTCTGTCCTTTTGTATTCTGGCTTATATAACTCTGTATCTTTTTTTCCAACATGGAAATGGAAAATTCCTTTCCTGCACAAGCTCCGTCTAAAAATAGTATGTCATAGTCCAAAAGTGCCTGTTTCTCATATTCTCCAAAAACAGAAAACAGTCCCATTCTGGTGATCATCTCTGCCTTGGCCCTACAGGCCTGTACTCTGACGGATTCCACAAGTGTACAGCCCAGGCTCAAAAACAGTACACTGATCAGACTCAAAAAAACGGTAATACTGCCTTGTTCCTTTTTCATACACGATATCCCCCATCAGATACTGTTACTCTGGCTGGTGATTTTCCTAAAAATCGTATTTACCAGGTTGGTCAGCTGTTGTTTGAAAATAATGACAAGCCCGATCAACACCACTAAAATTAAAATGACTTCCACCACGCCGATTCCTTCCTCATTCAGCAAAAATTCTTTTATATGATTCATTCTTTTTCACCTCCTTTGATGATTCCTGCCTATCACAGACTCATCCAGGCAGGCACAAGTAAAATCACAAGCACCACAAGCAGCATTAATATCATAGGAAACAGCAACTTTGTTCCCGCCTCTTCTCCCAACCTGCGCACCGCCCCTTTTCGTTCCTCCATGGCGGTTAAAGCCTCCCGCTCCAAAAGTCCTGCCAAGCCCTCCGACCCCTTTTTTAAATTTTGCGTGAGAATGGATCCCAACTTTCTGTAAATAGATAAACCACAGCGATTTGCAAAATTCTCATATGCTGCTCCTTCTGCCACACCACTTTTCATTTCCCGACAGGCAATCGCCATTTCCTCGTAGACATGATGTCTTCCTTGGCCCACCCGCTCCTGGTACTCCCCTGCCATCTTAAAAAATGCAGACCTTATAGTCATCCCCGCTCCCAATAGCATGGCCAGCTTGAGAACCATGGCGGGATAATCTAATAACAGCTGGCTTCGCCGCTTTCTTACTTCTGCCTCCATCCTTCTTTCTTCCCGCAAAAACAGGCAGAGAAATGCCACCGCAGCCAGTCCTAGGAGAATTCCAAGAGGCTGTTCATCCTCCCGACTCCAGGTAACTGATTGTCCGTCAATCTGATCCGGGAGCCGAATGGTTGCGCTATAGGGCTCCTTTTGGGATGCTTCTTCCAACGCTTTTTGGGACGCATGCACCCAGGCCTCCTCCCCGGTATATTCTTTAGGATAAGCCGTCGCATACCATTCATAGACAGCCTCTTCCTCCTGACAGCGGAACGTTGCCTTCAGGTGGAGTAACTCTCCCTTTTCGTCTGCCTCCCTCATAAACATACCGGAAGAATCCATCAGATCCGAAGGATCTGTAAACCAGGCTATCTGGATTTGTTCTTCCTCTACCTCTATCTGGGATGTCAGGCATAGACTATCCCTCACCTGGTCAAAGGATGGATTCTCTCCCAGCATTTCTCTCTCCAGCTTTTTTGCCGCCTTTTCGAACAATTCCTGGATCTGTTCTGGAGTTCGCTTTCTGGGCTGCACCGTCACTGGTACTTTTACTAACCGATCTTGTTTCTGTAGATGCAGTGTCAGATTTGTCTGATGACTTCCATCTCCATAGGAAGGCCGCTGCAGTTCCCGGTACGTCCCTTCACTATCCCTGTTCCCTTCATACATACCAATGATCAGCATAAATAGACCACCCAAAAAAACTCCTTTTAACAGCAACGCCAGTCTTCTTGCATAAAATTCCGATAGTGTGGGGCGCTTCTTCCCTAGAAAGCAGATTCTTAAATACTCTTCTGTCTTCTCTTTTTGTAAGGGGAGCCTGTCTATCCCTACTTTCCGAATGATCCACAAAGCCGCCAGGAAAAAAGGCTGGAAAACCGCTTTCTCTTTGCGCTTATTTCTAGTACTCAATCCGTACAATCCTCCTTCCCAACATCCATGCGCCAAAATATACGATCAGACAGATTGTCATCACGGTAACTCCCGCTGCGTTGTGATACAAAACGTTCAGAAACTCCGGGGATGCCATCCCCACATATAACAGGATTGCACAGGGAATCACGCTCATCACATTCTGTTCCAGACGTTTTCCTGACAAACAAACCTGGATTTCCCTGCGAACTTCCTGTCTCTGATAAAGTGCCTGCACTGTATGGCGTATCAGGGCGTTTAGATTTCCCCCGCTTCGTTTTGCCGCAGAAAAAACCTGGGCAAAGCTTTGTACATCCCAAAGCCCGCTTCTTTCCGCCAGATCAAGGAGCAAAACTTCCAGACTGCGATTTACACGAAGGCCACCCACAATTTTTCTTAATTCCGCCTCCATTAACGGGTTTTCATCTGGTATCTTCTCCAATTCCCATAAAGCTTCCTCAAAGGCATGTTCCGGAGAATACCCGGCCGCCAAGGCGGTAGAAACTGCCCTCATACCTTCCAAAAATTCCTGTTCCAAGCGCCGCCTGCGCTTTAGTCCTAAACTTTTTTTACACTCACCAAAAAACCAAAAAACTCCCGGTAGGAAACATACAAAACTCACAACAGAACGATAAAACAAATAACTGATGAGTCCGTCCAGGCAAGCGTATATGACAAAACATATTCCTCTCTCCTGCCATGTGAGACGATAATTTCTGTAGTCTATCCGGTCTCTTCCATAAGTCCTGCTCGAATCAGTTTTTCTTTTCGAAACACCTCCCCTTTCTTTTGAAAGCTTCCACATATCGTTTCACCTCCTTTTTCTCCGGTTTCCTCAAACACATACAGCGGCTCCGTTAAAATTTCCTCAGTTGCGCAGCGGTAACCGGTGATCTGTACAATCTCCAGCACCTTTCTGCTTCCGTCCCTAAGCCTTCCCAAGTGAACCAGGATATCCACTGCAGACGCAATCTGCCTTCTGATGGCAGAAACAGGCAATTCCATCCCCATCAAAACCATGGTTTCCAGTCTCACCAGCATATCTGCCGCACTGTTTGCATGGCCGGTACTAAGAGAGCCCTCGTGTCCTGTATTAAATGCCTGCAACATGTCAATGGCCTCCTCTCCCCTCACCTCCCCCACAATAATGCGGTTAGGCCTCATACGAAGGCTGGCCCGAATCAAATCCCGTATAGTAACCTGATGGATCCCTTCCGTATTCCCTCTTCTGGCTTCCAGCCTGACCAGATTTGCCACCCCTTGAATTTGAAGCTCCGCATTATCTTCAATGGTCACAATACGCTCTCCCTTGGGGATAAAATCAGAGAGCGCATTTAGAAAGGTCGTTGCAAACAGCCACTTTCTGAGGACAGCAGGGCCGCATTTCCCGGACAGTCCAGGCCATATTAAGCGGACAGCCTGGGATATCAGCAGGGCAGAGGGTACTCCGCCCTACTGATCAGTAT